>NZ_JAGYGF010000063.1:0-37172 GCF_019947305.1 Pseudomonas sp. BF-RE-21
GAGCGCCCCCTCGAGAGGCCGAGTGGAGGTTCTGCGCAGTGGGCAACCCGGCATGGATGCCGGGTTAGCCGCCCCCGGCCATGGATGGCCGATGGCGGCGGGCCCACGGAGCAGGACCGGAGCGAGGGCATGCCGAGCCACAGCGAGGCACCGAACGAAAGGGGCAAGAGCCCTTGGTTACTTGGGGCTCTTCCAAGTGACTCGCCGTAAGGGCGAAACCAATAGCCGCCATCACCAAAAAAACGGATATTCACACCAACCGCGACAACACCAAACCTCACTCACCCACCCGCCGCCCCGGAAAAAACAACTCAAAACACGTCACCCCCTCACTGCTGCTAACACTGTAAGCCCCGTTATGCAACTGCATGATCGTCGCCACGATCGACAGCCCCAAGCCATTGGAATGAGCCGAACGCTCGCGGGATTCGTCTACCCGGTAAAAGCGCTCGAACAGCCGGGGCAGGTGCTCGGCAGGGATGGTCTGGCCAACGTTACGCACGACCACCCGGATCCCCTCAGCCGAAGGTATGGCGCGAATGACCAACTCAGAATGCGCCGCGCCATATTTGATGGCATTGGCGCACAGGTTGGCCAACGCACGGCGCAGCAGCATCGGCTCAGCCCAGATCACGCCGCTGCCCTGGGCATCGATGCTGATCCCGACATCCGCCGCCAGCCCTTCAAAATAGTCGGCCATACGTTCCATTTCGTCAGCGGCATCCAGCTCCTGGCGTTGGCTCAGGGCACTGGCCGGGTCGGTACGCGCCAGAAACAGCATGTTGTCGAGCATCCGCGCCAGACGCTCAAGCTCTTCGACGTTGGAGGCGAGCAGTTGCTGATAGGCCTCGACGCTGCGGTTCTGCTGCAACGCAACCTGGGTTTCGCCGAGCAGGTTGTTGATCGGCGTGCGCAATTCATGGGCCATGTCGGTCGAGACCTGACCCAGTTGCACGAAGCCCTTGCCCAAACGGTCGAGCATTGCATTGAGCGCGTCGATCATCGGCAGCAGCTCCCGTGGCGCGCCTTGGCCATCGAGGCGCTCGGTGAGGTTGCCGACGCCGATGCCGTGGGCATGCCGGGCCAGGCGTCGCACGGGCAGCAGGCCGCGATGCACCAGCAGATAGCCGGACAGCGCCAGCAGAATCGCCGCCACGCTGGCGAACAGGTACACGTTGAGGCGGTAGCGGGCGAGCACGGCGGTGCGCTCGGTCATCAGGCGTCCGGTGACCACCTGCAAGCTGCCCATGTCGTCGGATTCGATGGTCGCCGCGACGGCCGCGAAAGGGACGCCGTCCACGCCGGGATAGTGCTGCACATCGGCCAGGCTCAACGGATGGTCCATCGACACCGGTGCCAGCGATGGCAAGGCGAGGTTGCCGGGATTGATCACCAGCAGCGGTTTTTGTCCGGGGGCGCCAATG
Organism: Pseudomonas sp. BF-RE-21; assembly: GCF_019947305.1. Lineage (NCBI taxonomy): Bacteria > Pseudomonadati > Pseudomonadota > Gammaproteobacteria > Pseudomonadales > Pseudomonadaceae > Pseudomonas > Pseudomonas sp. BF-RE-21. The sequence continues at coordinate 1,425 of NZ_JAGYGF010000063.1, forward strand.
GTCAGCAGGGCTTCGCGATTGCCCAGCATGTTCTGGAACAGCGCCGGTTTGGTTCGGATCAGCTCCAGCGTATTGCTGTCGTTGAGGAAGGTGCGCAGTTGATCGATGCGGTTCACCAGGGCCGCGTCGTCGCGGCGGATCAGCTCGCGCTCCAGGTCGCGGTACAGCGCCACGCCCAACAGGGTCAGCGAGACAAACGCGAGCAGGGCAAACACCAGCGCCAGGCGCAGTGTCAGGGAATGGCGGAGGCGACTCATGCCTGGGTGTCGAAGCGGTAGCCGATACCGCGCACGCTGTGGATCAGCTTGAGCTGGAACGGGTCATCGATTTTCAGGCGCAAGCGACGCACGGCGACGTCGACGACGTTGGTGTCACTGTCGAAATTCATGTCCCAGACCCGTGACGCGATCATCGAGCGCGACAAGACCTGGCCTTGATGCGTGGCAAACAAATGCAGCAGGGCGAATTCCTTGTTGGTCAGGGTGATCTTCACGCCTGCGCGGGTGATGCGGCGCTTGAGCACGTCGATCTGCAGGTCGTCCACCTGCAGTTGTTCTTCTTCGCGGGTGGGGCCGCGGCGGGTCAGGGTGCGCAGGCGCGCCACCAGTTCTGCGAAGGAAAAAGGCTTGATCAGGTAATCGTCGGCGCCCAGTTCCAGGCCCTTGATGCGGTCGGCGATGTCATCCCGCGCGGTGAGAAACAACACCGGCGTGTCGGCTTCCTTGCGCAAGCGGCGCAGAACCTCCCAGCCATCCATTTTCGGCATCATCACGTCCAGCACGATGACATCGAAATCGTGCTCCAGAGCCAGGTGCAGGCCATCGATGCCGTCCCGCGCCAGGCTGACGGAGTAACCGAGCTCCTGCAGGCCGTTGAGCAGGTAATTGCCTGCCTTGGGTTCGTCTTCGACTACCAGGATATTCATGGGGTTTGTGCCTCAGCCAATTGGCGCCAGTGTAGCCGGATCAATGATCGTTGGTGCAGCCCGTGCCGTTGACCTGGTAATCGAGGACGTGCTCGCGACCCTGGTGGTCGAGGTAGTCGAGTCGCGCCGGGATCACGCCGCATTGCTGCGAGATGTCGGTACTGGCGAGGACTTTGGCGACGTCCATGTGCACGAAGAAACCGGTCTTGTCGTGGATCACCGGCGCAGTGGTCTGCGTATCGGCAAACGCCGAGCCGGTGGCGAGGAAGGCGGCGAAACCGAGGATTAACATTTTCATGAGGTGTCTCTCTATTCAGGTTGGCTGCCGGGAATGGCCTGACAGTGAGTTCAGGTTAACCAGGCGATCCGGACAGCCGACCAACAGTTCAATGACAAAGTTGTAATGAAACCGGGCTTGGCGTTATGGCTGGCGGCCGGAGGCTTCGAGGATCAGGTTGGCGATTTCTTTGGAATGGGAAACCAGCGATAAATGGCTCGACGGCAGCTCGATGGTGGTCGCGGCCATGCGTTTGGCGAGGAAGCGTTCGAGGTCCGGGTTGATGGTCTGGTCGAGGCTAGAGACTGCGTACCACGACGGTTTGCTGTGCCAGGCGGCTGCGGTGGTGCGATCAGTGAACAGGGTTTTGGCAATCGGTTGCTGCACGGCGAACAGTTGCATCGCTTTGTCGTGGGGCACGTCGCTGGCGAAATATTTGAGGAAGGCATCCTGTTTCAGGCTGACGAAACCGTCGTGTTCTTCGGTGCCGGCACGCACGGGCATGGTCGGGTATTTGGCTGACAGGGCGACGAAATCTTCCCCGGCGTCCGGGGCGCGGGCCGCGACGTAGACCAGCGAGCTGACCTTTGGATTGACCCCGGCTTCACTGACCACGGTGCCGGCGTAGGAGTGGCCGACCAACACCGTCGGGCCGTCCTGTTGGTTGAGTACACGTTGCGTGGCGGCGACGTCATCGGCGACCGAGGTCAACGGGTTTTGAACGGCGGTGACGTGCAATCCGGCGGCCTGCAATCGCGAAATCACGTCTGCCCAACTCGAGCCATCGGCCCAGGAACCGTGTACCAGCACGACGTTGTCGGCCTTGACCGGCGCGATGTCGCCGGCCATGGCGGAGCCGGTGCCGAGCATCAGCAGGCTGGCGGCGATCAGGCAGAGTTTGTTCAATGGTTTCATGGTATCGACCCTTGTCATCATCAGTGGGAGGCGTCACCCGGTGTGGGTGACTGACGACGCCACTTTAGGAAGCGAGGGTGCTGGCTACGCTGACAAGTCGATGACAAGTTTGTAATGCACGGCCATTGGGTTTTGCGGTGATCTTGCGACCGCCATCGCCGGCAAGCCGGCTCCTACAGGTACGTGGTGTTTGTACCGAATCCTTGTAGGAGCCGGCTTGCCGGCGATGGGGCCGGTGGGGGCACTAACACTCAATGGCTTCCCTTTCAGCCTGCTGCGCAAACCATTGCAGAACCATCGCGCAAGCCGGATGAGCAACGGCTGAAGGTTGCAGATTCAACGCGTAAATACCGCGTGTTGCCAACGGCCGGCCAAACGGGATAACCAGTACCCCTCGCTCTATCGACTCGCCTGCCAGCGTCATATCCGTCATCGCCACACCCAATCCTCGCGCCGCCGCGTCCAGTGCCAGTTCATCGAGGTTGAAGGGGATGTGCCGGTAATCCTCCAACGGCCTGCCGCCATTGGCTGACAACCACTGAGCCCAATCATTGCGGTCCGCCGAACGATGCAACAGCGGGAAACTCACCAGGTCTTCCACCGCTGCCAATGGCCGCGTCGAGGTGCCCAGCCCGGGCGCGCACACCGGCACCAACGCTTCCTTGAACAAGGTCAGGCTATCCGGATCAGCAGACGGCTCGGGTAGATAGAGAATGTACGCATCACTGTCGATGGCCGGCTCCACCACTTCTGTCGCCACGGTCTCGATCGACAGCGAAACCTGCGGATGACTTCGATAAAACTCGCTCAACTTCGGCAGCAACCAACGAACCGCCAGCGACACATGCATGCGGATGCGGAAGGGCCGTTCCTGTGGCGAGAGGCGGTCCTCCAGGGTTTTCAGTTGCGCCAGGATATTTCGTGCGGTTGCCAACACCTGTTCGCCTTCCGGCGTCAGTCGCACATGGCGGCTGTTCCTCGCAAACATCGGCACGCCGAAGTGGCTTTCCAACAGCTGAATCTTTCGGCTCACCGCACTTTGGGTCAGGCACAGCTTGCTCGCCGCTTGGGTGAAGCTGCCCGAGTCGGAGACTTCCACCAGCGCCTGCAAGGCCTGGAGCGAAGGAACGTGGCGAATTTTATCCATGCGTTTTATGAATGGCTCGATGATTTTATAACGTTGGTTGTATCACTACAGGCCTTATAGATTCTAGCTCTGGCGAGCATTTTCCGGAAACGTCCATGCGATTACGGCATGCGCTCGCAGAATGATAGTCAATGAGGTGAGGCATGACCAATGAATGTGGCTGGATTGCGCAGGCGGGAAGTTCAGCCGCTCGCGGTCCTCTCAATGGCACGGTAAAAGCCGACTGGCTGATTATCGGTGCCGGTATCACCGGGCTGAGTGCCGCGCACTCGCTCGCGCAATTGCACCCTCAGGCGCGGATCGTGATCGTCGACCGGCAGCGCGCGGCGCAGGGCGCTTCGGCGCGCAACTCAGGCTTTGTCGTAGGCCACGAGCACCCGACCAGGGACGAGTTGATCGGCAACCACGGGTTTGCCGGTTATGAGGTGGACACCGCGATTTCACGGGCTGCCAGCGACGAAGTGCGCCAACGCATCGCCCGTCACGGTATCGAATGCGACTTCAGGGATTGCGGTTACTTCTTCGCGGTCAGCGACCCAGGCAAGTTGACCGATGTCGAGGGAAAACTGGCCACGCTACGCGCCGTCGGTGCCTCTGCTGAGTTTCTGCAAGGTGAACAGCTGAGCGAAAAACTCGGCACCCGGCACTACCAGGCCGCGATCTGGTGCGGTCAGGGCAACGCGCTGCTGCAACCGGCGAAATACGTGAAGGGCTTGCTGGATGCACTGCCGGACAACGTGACCGTGTTCGAGAACACCGACATCACTGGCCTGGAGCGTCTGGGCAAAGGTCGAATTCGCGCCAATGGCATCGCTGGCAGCATCGAGGCGACGCAAGTCCTGGTGTGCCTGAATGCGTTCATTCCCCGGTCGGGCATAGAGGACAGCGGAACCTTCCCGATGGAACTCAGCGCCAGCCTTACCCGTCCGCTCAGCGATGAAGAGTTCCAGTCCATCGGCGCCGTCGAACCGTGGGGCGTGCTCTCCACCCGGCCGCTCGGCGCCACGGTGCGCCTGACCCCGGACCGTCGCGTGATGATCCGCAACACTGCGGAGTACCGCTCCCGTGATCTGACCGACAGTGAACTGCTGCATCGGCGCAAACACCATGTGCTCGGCTTGCAACGGCGTTTTCCGTTTTTGGGCGAGCAGGACATCCAGTACACCTGGACCGGACATTTGAGCGCCTCGCGCACCGGGCAACCCTATTTCGGCAAGGTCGAAGAGGGCGTGTTTGCGGTGGCCGGCTGCAATGGTTCGGGTGTCGCGCGCGGCACGCTGTGGGGGCGATTGCTCGCCGAAATGGCCTCGGGCACCAGCTCGCCGATCCTCGAATCGGTCATGCGCAGGGCGCAACCGGGCTGGCTGCCGCCAAAGCCTTTGCTCGATATCGGTGCCATGCTTCGCATGCGCGTGGAGGCGGTCAGGGCCAGAACAGAAATCTAGAAACCCCGGCGATCAAAAAACAACAAAAGCTCATCAATAAGGTGATTGAACATGCGCGTGAACACAATTCCCCTGATGGTTGTACTGACCACGTTGTCGGCCGCCACGTACGCCGACGAAGTCGTCAATATTTCCAACTGGAACGGCTACATCGCCGAAGACACCCTGACCAGCTTCACCCAGGCAACCGGGATCAAGGCGACTTACGACATCCACGACAGCAACGAAGTGCTGGAATCGAAGTTGATGACCGGCAACACCGGCTACGACGTGGTCAGCCCTTCGAACCATTTCCTGTCGCGCCTGATCAAGGCCGGGGCCATTCAGAAACTCGACCGGAGCCAGTTGCCGAACTGGAAAAACCTGGATCCGGCGTTGATGAAAAAGCTCGAGGTCAATGACCCGGGCAACCAGTACGGCTATCCGTACATGTGGGGCACGGCGGGGATCGGTTACAACGTCGAGAAGATCAAGGCGATCTTCGGCAACACCGATGTCACCCATTCCTGGAAGCTGTTTTTTGAAGAAGAAAACATCAAGAAACTCAGCCAGTGCGGCGTGGCGATCATCGATAACCCGACGCAAATCCTGCCAATCACCCTCAATTACCTGGGCCTGCCGCCCCATAGCCACGAACCGGCGGACTACAAGAAAGCCGAGCAGGCGCTGCTGAAAATCAGGCCGTACGTGCAGTACTTCCATGCATCCAAGTACATCAGTGACCTGGCGAACGGCAATGTCTGCGCGGTGATCGGCTTCAACGGCGACATCGTTCAGGCGGCCGCCAGCGCCAAGGAAGCCAACAACGGCATCGACATCGCCTATTCGATTCCTGACGAAGGCTCGACCCTGTGGTTCGACATGGTGGTCATGCCCAAAAGCGCGCCGCACGAGAAAAACGGCTACGCCTACATGAACTACCTGCTGACGCCGCAAGTCATTGCCAACATCAGCAACAGCATCCACTACGCCAACCCCAACCTCACTGCGGATCAATATGTGACCCCGGCCGTGAAGCAGGACCTGGCGATCTACCCGCCGAAGAGCGTGCTGGACAAGCTGTTCACTGTCGAGGAACTGCCGGCGGCGATTGCGCGGTTGAGCACGCGTCTGTGGACCAAGTTGAAAACCAATACCTGAGGGTGATTGCCCTTTCCTTGACTGTGCGAGTCAGGGAAGGGGCAGTGTCAGCGGGTCAATTCCGGTCAATGGCGCTCAAAAGCCATCCCGTAACCCTGCAACTGCTCCCACCGCGACGGCCACCATTTTGAGTCCGTGCAACGCGCCGCGCGTCCATGCAGGCGTCTTCCTGAAATGAACTGATTCACTGTTGTATGCCGCCATTCCAACCATGGCCTACGCTTATCCCGAGATGGCTGTTCAACGATCCGGATTTATGTCCGGACCGACGTTCAGCCGGCGCCCCATAAAAACAAAAGTCCCGGGAGAAAACGCATGTTCGCATCGTTACGTCGATCCACCCTTTGCCTCGCGGTTGTCGTCACTGCCGCTGTGCTCACAACGCCTGCCTTTGCGCTGGAAACCGTCAAGTTCATGGCCCCAGGTTCGGTGGGGGGCGGTTATGACCAGACCGCACGCGTGCTGGGCAAAGCCTTGATTGAAGCCAACGCGGCCAAATCCGTCACCTTCGAAAACAAGGGCGGCGCGGGGGGCACGCTGGGGCTGGCGCAGTTTGCCAACAGCACCAAGGGCGATCCGGATGCGCTGCTTGTGATGGGCGCGATCATGGTTGCTGGCATTGAGCAGAACAACCCGCAGATTACCTTGAAGGATGTGACGCCGATTGCCCGGTTGTTCACTGAGTACAACGTAATTGCGGTGCGCAAGGAATCCGAATTCAAAACCCTGGACGACTTGCTGAAAGCCTTCAAGGAAAAACCGACCAGCATTGCCTGGGGCGGGGGCTCCAAGGGCTCGATCGATCATATCGGTATTGCTGAACTGGCCGCGAAAATGGGCGTTCCGGTCAACAAGGTCAATTACGTCGCTTTCGCCGGCGGGGGGGAAGTGGTTGCCCAGGCGTTGGGCGGGCAGATCAAAGTCATCACCGGCGGTTATGCCGAACTTGGCCAATACATCAGGAGCGATCAGTTCCGTGTACTCGCCATCGGCGCACCGGAGCGCGTTGCAGGCATCGATGCCCCGACACTTAAAGAAAGCGGGTATGACGTGATCATCGGCAACTGGCGTGGTGTTTACGGTGCCGCGGGCCTCACGCCCGAGCAACGCAAGGAAGTCACCGACGCCGTGGTGGCGGCCGCCAACAGCAAAGTCTGGAAAGACAACATCGAAACCAACAAATGGTCGCCCAACATCCTCACCGGTGACGAGTTCGGCAAATTCGTCGATGCGGAGCACGTGCGGCTGCGGGCAATGCTGGTGGAAGTGGGGCTGGTCAAGCCATGAGTCAATCGCGTGCAATCGTGCCGGTGCAACTGGCGATTGGCGTCGGTGTGCTCGCCATTAGCGCCATGCTGGGCTACGGCGCCTTTCTGTTTCCCGAGGAGATGGGGTTCGTCATCCTGGGGGCGTACGTCTATCCCTACGCCGTGGCGGTATTCCTCGCGGGCGTGGGGGTGGTTCTGTGCTTTCAAGCCGTCACCGGCGGTTTTCGCGAACTGGCCGATCACGATGACGAATCCGCCAAAGTGGTGCCTGGCGGCAAAGCGGGGGTGGCCTGGGTGACGGGGGGGCTGCTAGGCGTTGCCGTGCTTATCAATCTCATTGGCTTTGTCCTGTCGGCCGCGTTGTTGTTTGCCTGTTCGGCGAGGGGTTTCGGCAGTCGTCATCCGCTGCGCGATCTCGCCATCGGCATTGCCCTGACGCTCCCGATTTATTGGCTGTTCAATGCCGGGCTGGGGGTTTCCCTTCCGCCGCTTGTCAACGCCTGGATCTGATTCAGGCCGCAGGAGATCAACAGGGTGGATATTCTCGCAAGCCTGGCAATGGGGTTTTCCTCGGCCCTGACGCCGATCAATCTGATGTGGGGGTTCATTGGTTGCCTGCTCGGCACCGCCATCGGCGTCTTGCCGGGCATCGGGCCGGCGCTGACTGTGGCGCTGTTGCTGCCCATTACCGCGAAGGTCGATCCCACCGGCGCGCTGATCATGTTCGCCGGTATCTACTACGGCGCTCAGTTCGGTGGTTCCACGACTTCCATTTTGCTCAATACCCCAGGGGAATCGTCTTCCATGGTCACGGCCCTGGAAGGCAACCTCATGGCCCGCAATGGTCGAGCGGGGCCGGCCTTGGCCACGGCGGCCATCGGGTCCTTTGTGGCAGGCACTGTCGCCACGGTTCTGCTGACCTTGTTCGCGCCCATTGTGGCGAAACTGGCACTGAAGTTCGGGCCTGCGGAGTATTTCGCGATTCTGGTGCTGTCGTTCACGACGGTGTCTGCGGTGCTCGGGGCGTCGATGTTGCGCGGCTTTGCATCCCTGGGGATTGGCTTGACCATCGGTTTGATCGGGCTGGACTCGACCTCGGGTATCGCTCGTTACACCTTGGGCGTCCCGGAGCTGGTGGATGGCATCGAAGTTGTGCTGGTGGCGGTCGGGCTGTTTGCGGTGGGCGAGGCGTTGTACAGCCTGCTGTATCAGAAAGAAGAGGCTTCCGGCCGACACCGCATGTCCTCGTTGTGGATGACGCGCGCCGACTGGAAGCGCTCGGTTCCGGCCTGGCTGCGAGGGACACTGATCGGTTTTCCCTTCGGTTCGATTCCGGCTGGTGGTGCGGAGATTCCGACGTTCCTGTCCTATTCGACCGAGCGCAAACTCAGCAAGTATCCGAAAGAATTTGCCGCCAACAAAGGCGAGGGCGCCATCGAGGGCGTGGCCGGCCCTGAAGCGGCGAACAACGCAAGCGCCACCGGTTCGTTGGTGCCGTTGCTGACCCTTGGTATCCCGACTTCCGCCACGGCAGCCATCCTGTTGGCGGCGTTCCAGAACTACAACCTGCAACCGGGGCCGCTGCTGTTTGAAACCTCGGGTGCACTGGTCTGGACCCTGGTGGCCTCGCTGTACATTGGCAACGTCATCCTGCTGGTGCTGAACCTGCCGTTGGTGGGGCTGTGGGTCAAACTCCTGCAAATCCCCCGGCCTTATCTGAATGCCGGGATTCTGGTGTTCGCCACCATCGGCGTGTATGGCATGCGTCACTCATCTTTCGACCTGTTGCTGATGCTGGCAATCGGGTGGGGCGGGGTGTTGATGCGGCGGTTCGACTTCCCCGTCGCGCCGGTGATCGTGGGCATGCTGCTGGGACCGATGGCGGAGAAACAACTGCGTAACGCGTTGTCGATCAGCGAGGGCGACTGGACGGTGTTTCTGACACAACCGATTTCCGCCGCGTTTCTGGCGTTGACGTTGCTGGTGCTGGTGGTGCCGCATTTGCTGCATGCCAGGGGCATCAAGTTGCATGAGGATGATTGACTAACAGCCAACCGGCTTCTTCGGGTGTACTCGTTCCCTTGTAGGAGCCGGCTTGCCGGCGATAGCGTCCTTTCAGGCGATAAATATGTGGACTGACCCACCGCTATCGCCGGCAAGCCGGCTCCTACAGTTGATTTGTGTCATGGTCGAGTACCGCGTCCGCATGAAGTTGCCGCCCCCCGTTGTTTTTGCTGATGAATACATTCGCATCAACGTTATGTCCGTTAGGCGATATCTACTGGCTTGTTAGCGTTAGTCGGTAATCGGCAGGCGCGTTAGAGTCGACCCACGCCCCTCGCCACCACCGGATAATACCGATGACCCGCCCCCGTTTTTTACCCGACAACTTCACCCTGACCCTGATCGGCGTGGTGATTCTCGCCAGCCTGCTGCCCGCCAGCGGTCAGGTCGCGGTCGGTTTTGGCTGGCTGACCAACATCGCCATTGCCCTGCTGTTTTTCCTGCACGGCGCCAAACTGTCGCGTGAATCGATCATCGCCGGGGCTGGCCACTGGCGCCTGCATTTGCTGGTGTTCAGCCTGACGTTTGTCCTGTTCCCCTTGCTTGGGCTGGCGCTCAAACCCTTGCTGTCGCCGATGATCGGTGCCGACCTGTACATGGGCATGCTTTACCTTTGTGCGCTGCCCGCTACGGTGCAATCGGCGATTGCGTTCACGTCCCTGGCGCGCGGGAATATTCCGGCGGCGATTTGCAGTGCGGCGGCCTCCAGCCTGTTCGGGATTTTCCTCACGCCGTTGCTGGTGACCTTACTGCTGAATGTGCACGGCGAAGGCGGCTCGACGCTCGATGCAATTCTGAAGATCAGCGTGCAACTGCTGCTGCCGTTCATTGCCGGACAGATCGCTCGACGCTGGATCGGCGCCTGGGTTGCGCGCAACAAGAGCTGGCTGAAATTCGTCGACCAGGGCTCGATCCTGTTGGTGGTTTACGGCGCGTTCAGCGAGGCGGTGATCGAAGGGATCTGGCATCAGATACCACTCTGGGAACTGGCCGGACTGGTGGTCGCTTGCTGCATTTTGCTGGCGTTGGTCTTGCTGGCGTCCACCGTGCTGGGCAAGGCGTTCGGCTTCAATCAGGAAGACCGCATCACCATCCTGTTCTGTGGTTCGAAGAAGAGCCTGGCCACCGGCGTGCCGATGGCCCAGGTCCTGTTCGCCGGCAGCACCATGGGTGTGTTGATCCTGCCGTTGATGCTGTTCCACCAGATTCAACTGATGGTCTGCGCCGTGTTGGCGCAGCGCTATGCCAATCGCAAGGAAACCATCCCTGAACTCATGGCTCAGGTTGATCCTTGAGCGACCCAAACAGTGAGCAGCTGAAGCAAATACCTCGACGCTGAAGCTGCGACTTGCCGATCCTCTCGATATCACTTGCCCGATTGAGCCTGGTAAACCAGCAGGTTCGTATAGACCAAGGCCAATATCGGCGCTTCCAGGCCTTTCGCATTGGCCCTTACCAGAAGGTCTCCAATGATCTGATCGGCCTCGATGCCTCGACTCGCCATCAGATCCCGGTACATCGACGATGTCTGTGGAGAGCCTTCCAGTGTGAGAAGACGATAAGCTTGCGTCAGGAACGGTTCGCTCGGTTCTTGACCCACGGCGCGGACAATCGACACCACCTCATCGATCGCACGCATCGCGAATGCATGACCTCCTTTGACGGATGCAACATCGCCAATGCTGCCTCTCATCAGGCAATTTATCGCTCCCATGGCGGCGAGCAGCGTCCATTTTTCCCACATGTCTCTCAAGATTGTCTTCGACGTTGTTGCGTCAAATCCGGCGTCCTGCATGAACGCGTGCACAAGAGTGATTCGCTCAGAGTCGCTGCCGTCCAACTCGCCATAGGCGATATCGTTAAACGTGCCCTGTTGGACGATGTGGCCATGCTCGTCAAGACTCGTCGCGACTTTGCAGACGCAGCCCAGCAGGCGGTCTGCACCGAATTGTTTTGCGATCACGTCCATATGCCGCATTCCGTTCAGTAACGGCAGGATAACGGTGTCAGGACCAATGGCAGCCTCCATGTCGCGTAAGGCCGAGTCGAGCGCATAGGCTTTAACCGCCAGCAGAACGATGTCGAAAGGGCCCTGGATTTGCGCCGATGTGATGAGCTGCGGTTGTATTTCGATGTCGCCGGCCGGGCTTTTTACGCAGAGGCCATGTTGCTCCAGCTGGCTCAGTCGCTGCGGTCGCACAAGGAACGTGACATCCCGACCGGCGCTGGCGAGCTTGGCACCGAAAAATCCACCGGTCGATCCGGCTCCTACTATCAAAATACGCATGGGTGACTCCGTGGCGCAGCATGGTGGGCCTGAGCTGAGTATGGGCTCAGTTCAGGAAGGCATTGGCTTGCTGCACGAAATCGTCGGCATATTGGAATAACGCACCGTGCCCCGAGTTTGGATAGATCAGCAGTTTGGCGTTCGGTATGTGCTGTTGCAGCGTGAACGAGTTCTGGGTGGGGACCATGATGTCCTTGCTGCCGTTAACCACCAGGGTTGGCTGGGTAATCTTGCTCAGTTGCGCAAAAGTGCCATCGCCAGGAGCGTTCCACTTGCCCAGCGCTGCTCCTTGGGCTGCGATGACCTTCATCGAATTGAGCTTGTCGAGGCCCTCTGTGCGTTGGTGGCGCCTTTCCCAGAATTCCCGTGCCGCCAATTGGCTGGACGGCGCTGGATCAAAGAACAGGTAAGCCGTTTCTTCCAGCGTGGCGATGGATTCGCGAAGCGCGATTTCGGGAACCCGAGGATCATTTCCCGCAATCCCGCCGCGCGGCGACGTTCCTGCCAGGATCAGCCGGCGCACCAACTGCGGATGGCGCAACGCAACTTCCTGCGCCACCATGCCGCCGATTGAAAAGCCAAGTACGTCAACCTGCTTCAAGCCCCGTGCGCGGGCAAATGCGGCGACGTGGTCGGCCATGCCTTCGAACGAATCAGGCGTTTCGCCGCTACTGAGGCCCACGCCAGCATTGTCGAACAGGTAGACCGGTCGTTGCTTTGCCAGGCCATCGGTCACGGCCGGGTCCCAGTAATCCAGATTGCCGCGAAAGTGCTGGAGCAAGATAACGGGAACGCCCGTTTGCGCCCCGAATTGTCGATAGGCATAACGCACGCCGTCAGCTTCGACGAATTGATTGGGAGCGCTGTTGTGCGTGGCAGCCGGCGCCGCGAGGGCGCCGCTGACTGCGATGGCGAAGAATGAAGCCCCGAGGGCCAGCCGCTGGAGGAGGTTCACTGTGTGCCCCTTACGCAACGGTCTGGGCATTGAGGTAAGCCGCTTGCCCGGTAGACAGGCTGGCTTTGATGGCGCGTGTGCCTTCGTCTGCGAGCACTTCCTGAAGTCCTGCTTCCACTCCGTCCAGCGATTGGATCACGACGTCGGATGGCTGGACTTTCGGTACATCAAAACCGTGTGTCAGGTCGGTGTCGATGAAACCCACGTGCAGCCCTTGCACACTTGTGCCCTGGCCATGGAGTTCGATTCGCAGCGAATTGGTGAAGCTCCACGCCGCTGCTTTCGATGCCGCATAGGCGGACAGGAAAGGCGCGGCAATCCAGGTCGCATCCGACAGTACGTTGACGATCGCGCCACCGCCGTTGGCTTTGAGGATTGGTGCGAAGGCGAGGCTGACGTGCATGACGCCGTAGTAATTGGTTTCGAAGATTTCGCGGGCGGCTTCCACCAGGCCAGGATCCAGCATGGAGGGCAGCACGCGGGCGATACCGGCATTGTTCACCAAGAGTGTCACGTCGCCAGCCTGGGCCACCGCTGCAGCAACCGATGCCGGGTCGCTGACGTCGAGGCGAATGGCGATCACCCCCGGAATGTCGACGCCTTCAGGGTTGCGCACCCCTGCATAAACCTTGCTCGCGCCACGTGCCACGAGTTCTTTTGCGAAGGCGAGGCCAAGACCACGGTTGGCGCCGGTAACAAAAGCTACGGAATCTTTAATGTTCATGGTGGTGTGCTCTGGCTGGGCGAGCGACTTACGCTCATTGAGATTGCGGTCGCAATCAATGAATTTATAATGGTGGTCGTAATTATTAAAGTCAAGATGGAATGTGATCCTCTGCGACGACCGGTAATACCTGCCATTCTTGTTAATTGCGACTACAACGATAATGTGCCAGAGTGCGCGCGGAGGAGCCTCATTATGAAAATCTCGAAAGAAAAAGCTGAAGAAAACCGCGCCGCACTGATCGAGGCGGCGAGCCGTCTGTTTCGCCAGAAAGGAATCGACGGGGTGGGCGTTGCCGAAATCAGCAAGTCGGCCGGTTTGACCCACGGCGCGCTGTACGCGCACTTCGCGTCCAAGGAAGCACTGGCGGCCGAGGCGCTGGCGTGGAGCCTGGCGCAGGGCAATGCCAAGCTCTATTCGGGCACTGTCGATGGCGAGCCGGACCTGGATCGTTTCCTGTCTGACTATCTATCCGTCGACAAGCGCGACGACTACGCCGATCACTGCGCAATGGCCGCGTCCGCCAGCGAAATCGGCCGTCAGGATGTTGCGGCGAGCGCTACGTTTACCGAGGGTTACATGGTGCTGGTTCGGGCGTTTGAGCGCAGGGTTGCTGCCAACAACCCCGGCGTCGACGCGTTGGACACTGCCATGGCCATCGTTGCCGCCATGGTCGGTGCACTTTCGGTTGCGCGCGCCACGGCGAAGGCCAGGCCAGAGGTGTCGGCGCAAGTGTTGCGGGGCGTTCGTCTGATGATCGACAACGCACTGGGCAAACCGGTCTAGCTGGAAAGACCGGCGTTTGAAAGCGCGCCATCGTGCTATCGATCGCGATTCTGGCCACTGACTCGCAAGACGTTCAGCGCTGGGTGGCGCCTACTGCCCGTCCACCAGCCGAGGCAGCCCCAGCGGGTTGAAATCACGCAGTGCCTCAGGCAACAGCGCATCCGGAAACCCCTGGTAAGCCACCGGCCGCAGGAAGCGTTCGATCGACGTCATGCCCACCGAGGTGAAGCGACTGTCCGAGGTCGCCGGAAACGGACCGCCGTGAACAGTGGCGTGCGTCACCTCCTGCGGATGGGCGAAGGCGTTGACGACGATGCGTCCGGTTCTGCGCTCCAGCACCGGCAACAGGCGCCGGGCCAGTGGCAAGTCAGTTGTTTCGAGGTGCAGGGCGGCGCTGAGTTGGCCTTTGAGCGAGCGGGCAATGGCGAGCAGTTCAGCCTCGTCCTCGACGGTCACCAGCAGCGCCGATGGTCCGAAGACTTCCTGCGACAGGGTGGCTTCCTCGAGGAAACGTTGGCCGGTGACCTCCAGCAACGCCGATTGGCCGTCAACGTCGGCGCTGGCGGCCGTGCCTTCGGCGATGCGCTGCGCACCGGCGTTTTCCATCGCGGCGAGACCGTTCAGGTATGACGCATGGATCCCCGGCGTCAGCATCGTGCGGGCTGCGGCCTCGCTGACGCGCTGCACCATGGCGACGCGCAGCGCTTCAAGGCCGGCGCCTTTGATCGCGATCAGCAGCGCGGGCCTGAGGCAGGCTTGCCCGACATTGACCAGCATGCGCTCGATAAAACCATCGCCGATCTGCGCGCCGCGCTCGGCCAGGGCTGCGGGCAGGATGAACGTGGGGTTGATGCTGGTCATTTCGGTAAACACCGGGATGGGATCGGGCCGCAGCTGCGCACGCCGATACAGCGCCATGCCGCCTTGTTCCGAACCAGTAAACGTCACGGCTTTAATCAAAGGATGATCGACCAGCGCTTCGCCGATGGTGTTGCCGCTGCCGCGTACCATCGAGAAAACCCCCTCGTGCAACCCGTGCTCCTGCACGGCCTTTTGGATGGCCCGCGCCTGGATTTCCGAAGCGCCCGGATGGGCGTTGTGCGCTTTGAGGATAACGGTCGCGCCGGCGGCCAATGCCGAAGCGGTGTCGCCACCGGCCACGGAATAGGCAATCGGAAAGTTGCTCGCGCCGAAAATGGCCACCGGGCCGATGGCCATTTTTTGCAGGCGATGGTCCATGCGCGGGCGAGGTTGACGATCAGGTTGTGCCGGATCGATGGCCAGTTGCAGGAAGCGGCCCTTGCGCACGACCTCCGCGAACTGACGGAACTGGACGGCGGCTCTGCTCGCTTCGCCCTCAAGCTGAGCTTCTGGCAGACCCGTTTCGAGCGCGGCCCGTGCCGCCAGCTCCTTGCGGGTGGCCTCAAGATTGTCGGCAATGCTCTCGAGAAACGCCGCGCGCCGTGCGAGCGACGTATGGCTGTAACTGTCGAACGCTTCGTCCGCGAGCGTTGCTGCCTGGTGGACTTGCGCGATGCCGCCGAGGGCAAAATCCGGTTCGATCAACGTGTTGGTCGCGGGGTTGAGCGCTTTCATCGTTCCTTCGGTGGCCGCGACATCGTGGGTCCCGATGATCAGGTTTCCTGTCAGTTTCATCATCGGTTATTCCTGCCCTGCGAGGGCGGCGACGAGTTCGTCCGTGGTCACAATCGAATGGGCAAACGTGGGGCCGTTCAACTCGTGGGCGGCGTGCATCATTTCCGGGCGGAAGGCGGCGGTCGCATCGCGCACCAGGGTGACGTGGTAACCCATTTCCGATGCATAACGAGCGATCGCTTCGATGCAGGTGTTGGCCAGCAGACCGACGATGATCACGTGGGTGATGCCTTTTTGCTTGAGGCGAAAATCCAGGTCGGTGTTGGCGAAACCGCTCGAACCCCAATGCTCCTGCACGACGATGTCACCGTCCTTCGGCGCAAAATCCGGATGCCATTCGCCGCCCCATTCCCCGCGAGCAAAGTGGTGCATGTGCATGATCTTGCACTGGGTCGGCGTTGGATGGTCCCAGCCTTCGTAGTCACCGTGTTCCCAGCGATGGTGCGGTACGATGACGACCGGAATGTCGAGGGCGCGAACCGTGCGGTCGAGCGTGCGCAGGTTGTCGAGCAGGCCGACTTGCTCGGCGATCGGCTTGATCAAGGGAAAGACCTTGCCGTCTTCCGAGAGGAAATCGTTGTACGGATCGACCAGCAGATAGGCGGTCCTGTTGAGCGGATAAAGGGCGTTCGACATGACGATGTTCTCCACAAAAGTTGAGTGATCGGTGCCGGGGACTTGCCTGGGCATCTTGTTGATATGATAATCATAGTTACAGCGAAAGAGGCAAGCCCGTATGTCGACCAACATTGCTGCTCCCGACACTCTATGCCCGATTGCGCGGGCCGAGACAGTCGTGGGCGACCGCTGGACCGTGCTGGTCCTGCGTGAGTTGTTCATGGGAAGTCATCGATATGACGAGATCCAGGCGCAGACCGGCGGCACCCCGCAAATGGTCGCTACACGCCTGAAAAACCTGGAAGCCGACGGCCTGGTAGAACGCCGCCTCTATAACGAACGGCCACCGCGCTACGAGTACCACCTCACCGCGAAAGGGCAGGCCTTCTACTCGGTGGTGTTGGCACTGCGCGCCTGGGGCGAAACCTGGTGCAAATCGCCGGAAGAAGGGTTGGCGGTGGTGTACACCCACAAAACCTGTGGCGAGCCCGCCGGGTTAGGGCCGCTGTGCGCCCATTGCGGTGAGCTGTTGCGCCGCGAAGAGTTGATCAGTGAGCAGAGCGCGGCGTACCACGCAGAGAGGCAGGCGCGGCGTGAGGCGTTCAAGGGCAGTCGAAGCGCGTAGCCACCCGACAGAAAAAGCAGCACGTTGGCGTGCTGCTCTGTGGCGGGTTATTGCGCAGCGAGTGCTGTACGGGCAACTTCGGCGAAATAGTGCGCCCCCGTGGCCAGCACATTGTCGTTGAAGTCATACCTGGCGTTGTGAAGCGGAGTCCCCCCTTCATCCGCTGTGTCGCCGTTGCCGATAAACACGAAATTGCCGGGTACGACCTGCAGGAACGCGCCGAAATCCTCTGAAATCATCATCGGCTGGATGTCCGCATTCACCCGGTCCGGGCCAACAATTCGGGTCGCCGCCGCGACTGCGATGGGGGTGCACTTTTCCCAGTTCACGGTGGGGGCGAATTCATGGGTGTATTCGAACTCGCACGATGCGCCGTGGAGCCTGCAAATGCCTTCGCAGATTTCTCGCATGCGCCTTTCCAGCATAGCCTGGACTTCGGGCGCGTAGCTGCGCGTGTCGCCCTTGATGACGACGTGGCTTGGAATCGCATTGCGGATGCCGTCGGTGATGAACTCTGTGCAGGAAATCACGGCCGGAACGCTCGGGTCGAGGTTGCGTGAAATCACCGTTTGCAAGGCCAGCACCACCTCGGAAGCGATGACGATCGGGTCAACCCCCATGTGCGGTCGTGCCGCGTGCGTCCCCTGGCCCTTGATCCGGATAACGAAGTTGTCCTCACTGGCCATGATCCCTCCAGAGCGCGTCGCGATTGTGCCGGCGGGCAATCCCGGCATGTTATGAGCGCCGTAGATCGCATCCACCGGGAAGCGATCAAACAGGCCATCAGCAATCATCGCTTTGGCGCCACAGCCGTGTTCTTCGGCGGGCTGGAAAATGAAGCGTACCGTCCCGTTGAAATCGCGAGTTGTGGTCAGTAGCCTGGCGGCGCCGAGGATCATGGACATGTGGCCGTCATGACCGCAGGCATGCATTTTCCCTGCGGTTACCGAGGCGTGATGCCGCCCCGGAGCATCTTCGTGAATGTGCAGTGCATCCATGTCGGCTCGAAGCCCCACCACCGCCGGACTGTCTCCAACCTTCAAACTGGCGACCAGGCCTGTGCCGCCAATGCCCCGATGCACCTCAAGGCCCATCGACGTGAGCGCATCAGCCACGTAGTCGGACGTGTGGATTTCTTCGAAACCGACCTCAGGGTGTTGATGGAGGTGGTGACGCCAGCTGACCAGCTGCGCGTGAAACTCGTGGTCGTCGATCACTGCATGGGCTCCTGCGTTCTGTTGATCACACATTTTTTTGTAGTTGCCATTGGTGCTGACGGGCAGTGACCGCTTGCGCGGATTCACCCACCAGACGCTCGTAGACCGACGGGGCCGTCGCACCCTCGGTACTGATGATGAGCACTCGGGATTCTCGGTCGATGCCGACTGTTCTGGCTGTTGCCGGATCGCTTAGAAGGATTTGAAGCGCTGCCAGACCGGCCACCGCCGACTCACCGGCCACCACAGGAATGTCGGTCGGACTGCCGTGAGCCAGCTGCTGCATGGCAGACACGGCGTCGTCGTCGCTGATGGTCATAAAGAAATCTACGCACGGTTCGAGGAATCGCCAGGCGAGGGGAGAGGTTTCGCCGCAGGCCAGGCCAGCCATGACCGAGTCAACCGAGCCTGTTGCTTTGGCGGGCAAGCCCTGAATCGCACTTTGGTACAGGCAATCCGCTTGCCGGGGTTCGACCATGACGAAGACGGGACGCTGTTCCTGGTAAATTTCCCAGAGGTAACTGCTGATGCCCGCTGCCATTCCTCCCACCCCCCCTTGCAGGAACACGTGGGTGAAAGGGCAGGCCGCCTGGGCATTGCCCGTGGTTTGCTCGATCAACTCGGCGGCGATGGTGCCGTAGCCTTGCATCACATCGCGAGGGACGATCTCATAACCCTCATACGAGGTGTCCGACACCACCGGCCAACCGTTTTGTTCTGCCACGGCGGCGGTATGTTCCACCGACTCGTCGTAGTTACCTTCAACCCGGATGATGCGGGCGCCATACGCGGCAATGGCCGCCTCGCGCTCCGTACTCACGTTGGCATGCAAAACGATGACGCATTGGCAGCCGACGCTTTGTGCCGCAGCCGCCAGGGCTCGCCCGTGATTGCCGTCAGTGGCACTGATGACCGTGAAATCATGCAAGCGCTGCCGATATTGGCCGGTGATGAGCCCTTTGGGATCAAAGGATTCATGGGGCATCAGCCGCAGAATCAGCCTGATCAGCGCGATCGGTGCGCCGAGTGCCTTGAAGCTGCCCAGGGGTGAACGTGTCGATTCGTCCTTGACCCAGAACCCGGCCACGCCGAGTTCTTCAGCCATGCCCGGAAGTTCCCACAGCGGTGTCGCCTTTTGGTTCAGGTGTTTCCAACTCGATAGCCAGTCTCGTGACTCATGGGCCGCGTCGACACTCATGATGTCCTGAAGGTGTTTTGGGTAGGTGCTGCGAGAGGCGCGTGGGTTAGCGAAAAACATAGCGGTTCCTTGTAACGCTGGAGAAAAGGCGTGCGCGTTTTGGCGAGTTCCAGGGGCAGTCATGCCGTGGTCGTTCTGTAACGCCCTAAAAACTGCCGAACGCGTTCACTGTCTGAGTTGGTAAAGAATTTTTCCGGTGCCGCTCTTTCAATGATCTGTCCTTTTTCAATGAACACGACCTCGTTGGAGACGGCGCGGGCAAATTCCATTTCATGGGTCACGATGACCATCGTGAAACCGTCTTCGGCCAGTGAACGCATCACCGCCAGGACTTCCCCGACCAGTTCTGGATCGAGCGCAGACGTTGGCTCATCGAACAAGATGACTTGCGGGTTCATCGCCAAGGCTCGCGCAATGGCAACCCGCTGCCGTTGGCCTCCTGACAGCGACCAGGGATAAGCATCGTGCTTGTGCGACAGGCCCACTTTCTCCAGCAGCGCAACCGCCTGATCATTGGCCTCTTTGCGACTGACACCCATGACATGAATGGGCGCCTCGGTGACATTCTGAAGCACGGTCAGATGGGGCCAGAGATTGAAGCTCTGGAACACCATGGCGGTTCTTGCGCGCATCGCCGCCAGTTCGCGATTGGACATGGCTTTGCCACCGCCACTTTTAACGCCCATGCGATCACCGCCGATGTAGATTTCACCGGTATCAGGCACTTCCAGCCAGTTGATGCAACGCAACATGGTGGATTTGCCTGAGCCGGAAGAGCCCAGAATGCTGACAGTCTGTCCTCGCTCGACCTTGAGGTTGATGCCGCGAAGCACCTCAATGCCGGCGAAGTGTTTATGCAGGTCGCGGATTTCAACGACCGGGGCGGACTTATTCATGGACCAATCCTCTTTTCTGCGCTCGGCGACCCAGGCGACGAAGTAATGCCTCAACCAACAGGGTGATGGACCAATACAGTGCGATCACGAATATGAAGGGCGGCAGCGGAACAAAATATTTGGCTTGTACAGCAGAGGCCGCAGCCGTCAGATCCATCAAAGTGATGATCGACAGGAAGGCGGTGTCCTTCAGCAGGCAGACCAATTGGTTGCCAAAGAGCGGCCCGGAACGCATCACCATTTGCGGGAGGAGAATCCTCCAGTACATGTTTGAGTTGACGAAGCCGTGGGCATAGGCCGCTTCCGCCTGGCCTGCGGGCAGCGCGGTCCTCGCCGCCCGCAGGATCTCGGCGAAATAAGCACCGTGATACGTAATCAGGGCAATGAAACCCGCCGACCATACATCCAGGCTGATACCCAGGTTGGGAAGCCCGTAGTAAAGGAGGTACAGGAAGATCAGGAAGGGCAGCATTCGCATCAGGTCCAACGCCCAGCGAACAAGCCGTCGAAACAGGTTGTCCTGTCCTTCCAGCAGGAAAGCGATAACGCAGGCCAACATAAATGAGCAGGCAGACGACACGCCAAAGAGTATGAGTGTGTTCTGCAGCCCGGCCGCGAACACGTCCAGGTTGTCCCACAGCATTTCAATTCCGTTCATGGGAGCCCCTACATGGCCAGGCGCTTGGCGCGCGAGTCTGCAATTCTCTGGAAGCGGACAAGTCCACCGATGATCACGATGTAAAGCAGGCCCGCCGCGAGGATGGGAGGAAGCGGATCGTAAGTGACGGCAGCGATCCGATTCGTCACGCGCGTCAGGTCCACAATGCCGATCATGGCGATCGCGGGACTGCTTTTGACCAACAGGGACATTTCGTTCACAAGCCCGGGAAGGCTGGTGGTCAACATCTGCGGGAGCATGATGCGGCGAAGTGTCAGCCCCGTGGTCATGCCGGCGGCTTTTGCCGCTTCCAGTTGTTCGCGCGAGAAACTGGTCAGGGCGCTGCGCCAGATCTCGGCGTTGAACGCCGTGGTGTTGAGGGTCATGGCCGCAATGGCCACCACCCGGGCGTCGACTTCCCAGCCGATGGAGGGCGCAATCACAAACAGAAACAGCACCAGCGTGACCATCGGTGTTGCTCTGATCAAACTGACATAGACAGCGAGGGCCTGGCTCAAGACCGGGATTTTTGCCGCCCGCAACATGGCAACAACCAGCCCCAGAATGATGCCAAGCACGATAGAAATGCCGGACACCCAAACGGTCGTCCAGGCCGCGTACACAAGCGTGATCCAGTCACTGCTTTGCATTGAAAACATCCTTCGAACAAGTCTTTTGGCCGTCGGCTACCTGCCGGGTCAAAAGAACGATCCACTGACCTGACCATCGCTGACACTTCTTGCGCCAACGATGGCGGCTCTCAGGTTATTTCGCGGTCAGTTGAGTGAACTGTGGCGCAGAAGTAATCGGTTCGCGGGGCAGGTCATCGAACGATTGTCCGAGCCATTTTTTCTGCAGTTCGGCGAGCTTGCCGGTGTCACGCAAGTGGTTCACAAAACCACTCAGGTAATCGAGGAGCTCCTTGTTGCCCTTGGCCACTGGCCAGGCGATATAGCCCATGCTGGAAGTGGCCTCGCCAACGGCAAACACCTGTGGACGTTCCTTCACCAGCATGTTGGCGGGCACGATCGAGTTCACAACGTAGTCGAGCCGGTGATTCGCCAGGTCGGCATACGCCTCCGGGTAGGATTGGTACTGCACGATCTTGCCAATGGAACCGCCGGAGGCTTTGAGCTTTGCATCCAGCTGCGTCAATCGGGCCAGTTGCGCACCACCGGCCTGCACGCCGACGATCAACCCGGAAAGGTCCGAGACGCTTTTGATGCGGTCATCGTTTGCGCGCTTGATGTAATGCGAGACCTCAGGGGCGACCGGTGCCACGAAGTCAAAGGCGCCCAGGCGCTCCTCCGTAACACCGGCACCGGTGATGGCGGCGTCGTACTTCCCAGAGGTGATACCCGCCAGCAGGCCGGTCCAGGGCATGATGTCCTGATTCACTTTGAATTGAGCGTACTTGCGCAGCTCCGCGATAACGTCCTTATGGAATCCTTCGGACTCACCGTCCTTTATAAATTCGAAAGGGTAATAACTGTCTTCGGTTGCAACGTTAAGTGTGCCGCGACTGTTTATCTCTGCCAGGCTGGCTGCACTCGCTGCGCCGGTAATGCCGAGGCTGAAGATAAGACTGGCTGCGCCAACGATAAGAAAACGACCGGCCTTTGAAATGATACGGCGGTCAACTCGACTTTCTTGAGCACTGTTCATCGTGAAACTCCCATCGGTTAAGTGGTGGGGCAGTACCAAACTAAAAGCTGCGATTGGGGGTGAGATGGCGTTAGTCATGCTTTCTCCGTTTTTATTGTTTTCGGCGGGTGGAGCGCAGCCCTTGCCTGACAAGCAGGTGGGATAAAACGATGCTAATGCTCAGGGGGCGCACGATTGCTCGAAAATCGCGGCGTCAAACGCACCATCGTTGCGTTTTCAGCATTTTGTTGCGCAGCGGTCAGGTTTGGTGCGTTGGAACAAAGGCTTGTGCGCAACGAATGAGCGTCCAGGTGCCTTTTCTGCTGTAATGGCTGGGCCCCAGGTGAAGGAGTTCCCCTATGCAGCTAGATGCCTATGACCGCAAAATTCTCAACTTCCTTCAGGAAAACAACCGGATTTCCCAGCGGGAACTGGCTGAGGGCGTGAACCTGTCTCCCTCGGCAGTCAATAGAAGAATCGCCGCCCTCGAAGCGGCGGGAGTGATCAGATATAACGTGAGCATTGTCGACCCGGCAGCGGTCGGCCGACCGATTACCGTTATCGTCGAAGTTAAACTAGAGAATGAAAGACTTGATTTGCTGGATGAGATAAAGCGGCGCTTTGTGAGTTGTCCGCAAGTTCAGCAGGTTTATTATGTGACGGGGGATTTTGACTTTTTGCTGGTGTTGAATGTACGAGACATGAGTGAGTACGAACAATTAACCAGAGAGTTGTTTTTCTTCGGAAATATCAAGCAGTTCAAGACGTTTGTCGCGATGCAGAATAATAAAAGAACGTTTGCGATACCTTTGGAAATTGAATGACCCTGAAACGGCCCTCCCTGCGACAGCAGCCGGAAGGAGGGCGTTGATGATCGATCGGCGGTGTTAGAACTCCGGCGTGTATTTCACGCTGAACATCACGTTGCGTGGTTCACCGTAGTTGTTGTTGCCATTGATCTGGTTGTAGGCCGCCGTGTAGTAAGTCTTGTCGAACAGGTTGTTGGCGTTCATCGCCAGCTCGATCTCCGAGGAGAGCTGGTAACCGACACGGGCATTCCAGACGGTGTAACCCGGTACGTTGACGACGTGGTCGTAACCCAGCGTATGGCTTTGGGTCGTGAAGCCCAGGCCGGTACTCACACGGCTCCAGTCGCCACCCAACTGGTAGTTGCCCCAGACGCGCAGCATGTGTTTCGGCGTCCACCAGCTGAAGACTTTGCCTTCGTTGTCCGGGTCCTTGAGGTACTTGGTGGTGTTGTAGGTATAACCGGCAAACAGTTGCAGACCGTCCAGCACTTCGCCGCTGATTTCGGCGTCGAGACCCTGGCTGCGTACTTTGCCGGATGCCTTCGAGCAGTACCAACCGTCGCAGTTTTGCCCACCGTCCATATCGAGCGTGGCGCGGTTTTCCTGGTCGTAACGGAACAACGCCAGGGACGTATTGACCCGGCCCTCCATCAGCTCGCCCTTGAGACCCAACTCGTAGTTCGTACCGATGATCGGTTTGACTACCGAGCCGCTTGTAGTGCGTTCGGTTTGCGGTGTGAACACGTTGGTGTAGCTGGTATAGATCGCCCATTCGCGGCTCAAGTCATAGACGATACCGGCGAAGGGGGTGACTTCACCGTTTTCGTTGCTGGTGCTTTCAGGATCGGCGGTAATGCTGGTCGCGTCCTGGCGCCACGATTTATAGCTGTAGTCGTACCAACTGACCCGTGAGCCGAGCACGAGGGTCAGCGGATCAATCGGCTTGACCCGCCAGCTGCCGTAGAGGCCTTTTTGGCGGATGTCATACTTGCTTGGTGTCCCACGGCCACCGGGGCTATTGAGCAAACCCTCGTAGCTGATTTCGGGACGGTTGTGATCAATGTCGAAGATGGTGTCGGCACTGTTATTGAAGGTTCGGGCGAATTTGTCGTCTGACGTGTATTTGGAATAGTTGCCGCCCACCATGATTTCCTGCTGCATGGACAAGGCTTCGAATTTGCCGTTGAGGTTCATGTCCAGAGCAACTTTGGTGGAGTCCATGTCCGTCACGAAGTCAGCGTACTGCACGCCGCTGCCATCGGCATTGATGCCGTTGCCACTGGATTGCACCCGTTGGTTTTTCGCTTTATTGGTTTCAGTCATGCGCACGGCGCCGACCTTGACGGCCCAATCGTCGTTGAAACGGTGTTCCAGGTCGGTGTAGAGCGTGGTGACATCGATGTCCGAATGGTTCCACTTCGCCCCGGTGTACGTGCTGCGCGGCAGGTCGATGGGCTTACCGTCGGCGTAGCGGGGGAAGCCGCGCACGTTCGAGCGCGATTCGCCGTCGGACTGGCTGACCGCCAGGCCCAGGGTGGTGTCTTCACGCAGGTCGAAGTCCAGCGCGCCGTACAGCGAGGTGGTCTTGTACCATTCGGAATCGACGAACGAGTGGCTGTCGTCCTGGTCGGCAATGAAACGCCCGCGCACGGTGCCGGCCTGGTTCAGCGGCCCGCCGGCGTCCAGTTGCAGGCCGTAGTGGTCCCATGAGCCGGCCTTGCCGGTGAGGGTCACTATCGGTGCGGCCTGGCCGCGTTTGCGTACCAGGTTGACCGCGCCGCCAGGGCTGCCGGTGCCTTGCAGCAGACCGGACGCGCCACGTAGCACTTCCATGCGATCGAAGAAAATCAGGTCCTGCGTGGCCCAGTTGCCCAGCGAGTAATAGTTGCGCGGAATCGGCACGCCGTCGTACTGCCAGTCATCGATCTGGAAACCGCGCGAGCTCAGGATCAGGCCTCTGCCGACGCCTTGAGCACCGACCAGGCCGGTGGTCTTGTTGGCCGCGTCCTTGAGATCGACGATATCCTGATCGTCCATTTGCTTGCGGGTCATCACCGTGACCGACTGCGGGATTTCCTTGAGGGTGTGGGTGCCCTTGCCGATGGTCACCGCCCTTGCGGCGTAGGAGCCTGAGCCTTCGGTGGTGGCGTCGGTGCTGCGTTCGACGATGTTGGTCACGCCCAGCTGCAACGCTGCGCTGTTGTCCGGGGCTGGCTCGACGCTGAAGTTACCTTGCCCGGTCACTCGCAATTGCAGGCCGCTGCCCGCCAGCGCCTTTTGCATTGCCTGTTCCGCAGGCATCTGGCCGACCACTGCCGGGGCTTGTTTGCCCTGCACCAGCGAAGGCTCCAATGAAACGATATGGCCGCTCTGGCTGGCGATGGCATTCAGCGTGCTGGCGAGTGGGCCGGCCGGCAGGTTGAACATCAGGTCTTGCGCCTGCGACAGGGCAGGGCTCGCCAGGGTTGCCAGGGCGACAGCGGCGGAAAGGGCATGGGGCCACGGGTTGAACACAGCGTTCTCCTGAAAATGTGGAAGTGTCAGGAGATAGGTGGGACGAGAAATGAAAACCGGACACGAATGAGAGTTATTTTCAAAAAAATTTATCAGCGCGACTCTTTTGCACGTATCAGCGTCAACCATGGGCTGTAGCGATCCACGCGAATCGGCAGGGTTTCCGCCAGGGCCGTGAACACCCGATCCGGATCGTTCAACGGGAATACGCCCTGAACGCGCAAGCCGCGAACCTCGGGAGCCACGCGGACAAAACCCCGGCTGTAGGGGCGCAGCGCATCGACGACGTGTTCCAGGGGATCGTCCAGCACGTTCAATCGCCCGCTGAGCCAATCGGCGCGATGACGCTGATCGCCGGCCACCGGGACAATTTTCCCTGCATACAGCAAGGCCGATTGACCTTCCTGCAGGTCGAGTGTCGTGCCGTCGAACAGACGGGCTTCGATGGAGTGTTGCAGCACCACAACGCGAGTCGCGTCTTGTTCCTGAGCCACCAGGAAACGGGTGCCCAGTGCCCGTATTTCACCTTGAGCGGTGCGCACCCGCAGCGGACGCTGGGGGTCGGCCGCCACCTGAATCACCAGTTCGCCGTGGCGCAGAATCACCAGCCTTTGCTTGTCATCGAAGCGCAGGTCCACCGCGCTGTTCGCATTCAGACTCAGGCGGCTGCCGTCGGCCAGCGTGAAATCCTGACGCTGGCCACGGCCGGTGTGCAGATCCGCCAGCAGCGAGTCACCCAGCGGGCTGCGGATGCCGAGCCAAGCGCCGCCGCCCAGCAGACCGAGACCCGCGATCACGCGGAGCGCATCGCGGCGTGAACCATGAGGCTGCAACAGCAGTTGCCGCGCTTCGTTGGCTTGACCGGGCAGACGCCGATCCAGGGCACGAATCGTGTTGAAGGAACCGCCAAGGCGTTCCTGCAAGGTGGCCCAGGCCCGGGCGTGTGCGGGGTCCATCGCCAGCCATGCGTTGAACCGTTCTTGCAGTGCGGCATCGGGCTTGCCGGCACGAAGGCTCACCATCCAGTCGATGGCCTGCTCGCTGACCGGGTCAAGGCGCGGCGTGCTCATGGCGTCAACTCGCTCAGGTAGCACTGACGCAACGCCTGTTTCATGTAGCGGCTGACCGTGCGTTCCGAAAGCCCCATTTTGTGGGCAATCGCCACGTAGCTCAGACCGTCCAGCTGGCTGTAGAGGAACGTGGCTTTGACGACCAGTGGCAAGCCGTCGAGCGCCCGGTCGATCGCGACCAGGGCTTCGATCAGTTGCAACTGTTCTTCAGGGGAGGGGGCAAACGCCTCGGGCAGCGTGGACAGGCGTTCGAGGTAGGCCAGTTCCAGCTTGCGCCGGCGATGACGGTCAAAGATCAGTCGTCGGGCAATGGTCGACAGGTACGCGCGAGGTTGTTCGATGCTGTCGGGGTCTACCCGGGCCACCAGCATCTGGCAAAACGTATCGGCGGCGGTGTCCTCAGCGTCCGCGTGATTGCGCAGGCGCCGCTGGATATGCTGCAGCAGCCAGCGATGATGGTCGCTGAAAAAGAAGCCCAGCTTGCTGGTCGGAGGAACTTGCACCGGTTGGCTTTCCAGATGTTAGTGTGAATCGTTCTCAATACTACCTTTGAGATGATCGCCACTGCAATCTCTGACTTCGTCGGATGCCATTCGGCCAACGCTGCCTCGACCTTGGTAGGGAGGCGGTGAGGTGTACGCGTCTTGCGATCCGGGCGATGTCGAAGACGGCTCAATCATCAACCGGATCTGTTTGCTCAGAAGGCCGCACGTTATCGGGCTCGGCGGCCGTTTCTGTGTTTGGTCGAAGCTTGAACCGGCAGACGTTACCGCCGCGCACCATGCATTCCGTGTGATCGACTTCTGCGCCGCCCAGCGTGCCGATCAAGGCCAGGTCCAGTTCACAGACCACCGGATGGGCCTCTGCGAGTCGGTGAAAAACGCAGTTGTGCGCGACGATTTCCGGGTCGCCGCTGGAGCGAAAGAACACCTCCGACTGGTATCCCGCCTGGTTCATGTGCTGCACGATCCTGGCTTCGTCGACCACCTGTGATTCACGATCCAGCGCCAGTTTTCGGCCCATGCTGCGCATCAGCGTGGCCAGCGCTTCGGGACCGATGATGCCGGCCACTTCATCGATCAGCACACTCGCCAGCATCTGATACTGGCGAGGAAACTGCTCCTTGGCATGGTCGGTGAGCCGGTACAGTTGCTCTGGACGTCGGCCCGTCGGCCGGGTTTCGCCCCGCAACACCAGGCCGTCACGCTCAAGCGCCGCCAGATGCTGGCGAATCGCAGTGCGCGTGACGGCCAGTTGTTCGGCCAACTCGTCAATGCTCATGCCGCTCGCATGGTGCAGCAGCGCATTGAGCAGGTCTTGCTGTGTCCGGCCCAGTCCTTCCAGCATGGTGTGTCCTCGCCCGACGTCAGAACTTGTCCGGGAACTGCTTGACCAGTGCCGCCGTCAGCGCATCGGCCAGCGCCAGGATATGGCCGCGCATCATGTGCCAGGTCCGCGCTTCGCCCGCGTAATCGTGTGCGGCGAGTTCATCGATCTGCGCGACATGATGGCCCCCGTGAGCACCGAGCATGGCAACCAGCGTGGCTTCAGGCAAGTTGGGGTTGGCTTTGGCCAGGAACGCGGCAATCGCCTTGGCATTGCTGGTCAGGTCCGCGACTGCGGCTTGCTTGCCTTTGCTGTCTTTGGCGACCGTTGCATCGCTGTAGTGCTTCACCGCGCCCCAGTGGCCGGCCAGCAATTTGAGCAACTGATCGGCAGCAGGCTGACCGTAAAGCGGGGCGATGCTATTGGCGATTTTGGTTGCGTTGTCGACCACTTGATCTGCGGCGACTTTGGCTTGCTGCTTGTCGGCAGCCTGATTGGCGATGGCGTAGTTTCTGATCCAGAACACATGTTCGACCCACAGGTCGCGCAAGGCCAGGCGCGTGGTCAATGCAACGCTGTCAGGCGCAGCCGTTGAGGCGGGCGGCGTCTGACTCCAGACCGGTTGAGCACAGAACGCCAACAACATTAAAGCCAGGATCTTGATATTCATGACGGCACCCTCGGGAAGTGGGATTGTTCGACAATATCAATTTAAGCATAAAAATATGTTTTTATCGGGCCGACGCCCCGCGCACAGATCAACGGTCATTGTAGGAGCGAGCCCGCTCGCGATGAACGTCAACGATGACGCAGTTTGCCTGAGTCAACGCGGCGCTTATGGGGCCATCGCGAGCGGGCTCGCTCCTACACAACCCAAATCAGAACTTGAACGCCTGACGCCCGACCAGCAGCCAGTGGCCTTTCTGCTTCTGCCAGATCTGGAAGTTCTCGATTTCGGTCGGAATCACTTCAGTGCCTTTCAGCGCCTGTGCCGAGAAATGGTTGCGAACCAACGCCACGTCACCGGACAGGGTGATGGTCTGGTTTTGCATTTCGAGGGTCTTGAAGGCGCTCCGACCAGTTTCGATGTCGGCGATGTATTCCTGCTTGTTCTGGATTTTCCCGCTGGAATGCCCGTAGGTCAGGTTTTCGGCGGTCAGAGCGTTCAGTTCGGAAATGTTCTTTTTCAGCATGGCCTGGGTCAGGTGGTCGACAGCCTGGGCCACGTCTTTTTCAGCGGCGGACGGGGCGGCCGCGACATAGCCACTGAACAGGCACAGAAATCCAACCAGCAATTTCGCTTTTTTCATGGGTGTTTCCTTGTTGTTGTGGGTGATCGAGTGATGAACATGAAGATCATTCATCAGTCGTCGTACAACCTAGCATGCGCTGAGGAAAAAACGAACATGGCCAGGGGGAATTACCGCATGTCGTAAAAACCGCACGAACGCAAATAGCCCTTCAATTGCGCTGTGACGCAGTCGATAACCTGTTCAGAAGCCATGCGCGAATGGCCGCACCCACTGACAGGAGACCCACAGCGTGTCGATAAAATTACGCTTGCTCTTGCTGATCGGCACCGGCCTGCTCACGGCCGTGATCATGAGCCTGGTCAGTTACCTGGGAAATTCGCAAATGGCGACCGCAGTGAATGACAACGAGGTCAGCATGACCGCGCTGCGCAATCACCTCGAAGCCGACATGATGCATGACGCGTTACGCGCGGATGTGCTGTCGGCGCTGGCGGGGAAATTGTCGCAGTCGGTGGATCGGTTTCGGCTGTGAAAATAAACACGACCCTGTAGGAGCCGGCTTGCTGGCGATAGGAGCAACTCGGTTTGACGGGATACCGCGTTGTTAGCATCGCCAGCAAGCCGGCTCCTACAAGTACTTGTCGGTGACGGCACCCTCGACGACGGATGACCTGTCGGCGCTGGCGGGGAAATTGTCGCAGTCGGTGGATCGGTTTCGGCTGTGATATCCATTCAACATTGATGTTGCCAGACCGGACCCCATCGCGAGCAGGCTCGCTCCCACATTGATTGCGTCAACGCGAAGATCAACTGTGGGAGCGAGCCTGCTCGCGATGGCAATCGCTCAAACGATACAGAATCAAAGCATTAAAGGTATTTGTCGGTGACGGCACCCTCGGAGGCGCTGGACACCGTCTTCGCATACTTCGCCAACACCCCGCGTTTGTACCTGGACTCAGGCCGCACCCAGCGGGTCTTGCGCTCAGCCAGTTCGGCATCGGAAACGCCGACCGTGATCTGCCGGGTTTCGGCATCGATGGTGATTTTGTCGCCGTCTTCGATCAACGCAATCGGCCCGCCATCAAACGCTTCCGGCGTGATATGGCCCACCACAAAACCATGGGAACCCCCGGAAAAGCGGCCATCGGTAATCAGCGCAACATCCTTGCCCAACCCCTTGCCCATGACCGCCGACGTCGGCGAGAGCATTTCGCGCATGCCCGGGCCGCCCTTGGGTCCTTCGTAGCGAATCACGATCACGTCGCCCGCTTTCACTTCGCCGTTGAGAATCCCGGCCAGCGCGCCTTCTTCGCCGTGGTAGACCCGCGCCGTACCTTCAAAGCGCAAACCTTCCTTGCCGGTGATCTTGGCCACCGCGCCGGTGGGCGAGAGGTTGCCGCGCAGCACCACCAAGTGCGAGTCCTTTTTCACCGGCTGGTCGAAGGGCAGAATCACGTCCTGGCCTTCCGGATAGTCCGCCACGTTTTCGAGGTTTTCCGCGAGGGTCTTGCCGGTCACCGTCATCGCATCGCCATGCAACATGCCGGCCGCGAGCATGCGCTTCATCAGCGGTTGAATGCCGCCGATGGCCACCAGTTCGCTCATCATGTATTTGCCGCTGGGGCGCAGGTCGGCCACCACTGGCGAGACTTTGCCCAGCTCGACGAAATCATCCAGCGTCAACTCGACATCCACCGCGTGCGCCATGGCCAACAGATGCAGCACCGCGTTGGTCGAGCCGGCGAGGGCGATGACCACGCGGATCGCATTTTCGAAGGCTTTGCGGGTCATGATGTCGCGAGGTTTGAGGTCCAGCTTCAACAACTCCATGACCTGCTGGCCGGCGCGGAAACTGTCCGAGGCCTTGTCGCTGC
The DNA here is from genome assembly GCF_019947305.1 of Pseudomonas sp. BF-RE-21. Lineage (NCBI taxonomy): Bacteria > Pseudomonadati > Pseudomonadota > Gammaproteobacteria > Pseudomonadales > Pseudomonadaceae > Pseudomonas > Pseudomonas sp. BF-RE-21. The sequence goes on from NZ_JAGYGF010000063.1 coordinate 32,716, forward strand.
CGACAGCGTCCTGAGAGCTGGAACCGGGCAGGCTCATGCCCAGCGCTTCAATGGCCGAGGCCATGGTGTTGGCCGTGTACATCCCGCCGCAGGAACCGGGGCCGGGAATGGCCACTTCCTCGATCTGCTTGACCTGGATTTCGTTGATGTCGCCGCGCGCATTCTGGCCCACGGCTTCGAACACGGAAATGATGTCGGTGTGGCCGGCACCGGGCCTGATCGTCCCGCCATAGACGAAGATGGAAGGGCGGTTCAGCCGCGCCATGCCGATCAGGCAGCCCGGCATGTTCTTGTCGCAACCGCCCACGGTCACCAGGCCGTCGAAGCCTTCGCAACCGGCCACGACCTCGATGGAATCGGCAATCACCTCGCGTGACACCAGCGAATACTTCATGCCTTCCGTGCCGTTGGCGATGCCGTCGGAAATGGTGATGGTGTTGAAAATGACGCCCTTGGCCCCGGCGGCATTCGCGCCTTTCTCGGCTTCGACCGCCAGTTTGTCGATGTGCATGTTGCACGGCGTGACCATCGCCCAGGTCGAGGCGATGCCGATCTGCGGCTTCTTGAAGTCCTCGTCGGTGAAACCCACGGCCCGCAGCATCGAGCGACCGGGCGCACGCTCCACGCCATCGACCACTTGAGAGGAATATTTGCGCAGATCGTTTTTATCGCTCATGACTGCTCCTCACCGGCTCATCGAAAAAACAGGTTGAGTATAGTGGCCCCGGCGCGCGTGTTCGGACTATCAGGTCGGGAACAGACGCGCGGGTTTGCTCCGGCGTGATATTCTTCACCTCAACTTGGTTTGACCTATTCAGTTTGCGTGTCCTCGAGACGCGCCAACAGAATCACTGTCGCTCAAGCAGCTGAAGCCAATAAAGATAAAAAGTCAGTTCAGTAGGGACATATAAACTGAGGTCGATGGATCACGTCGGCCTTGTGTGCCCACCCTCCGGATCTCATGTGCGAGCCCCCACGACATTTGCCTGAATGCCGTGTGAAACAAGGGTTTCGTCGTGAGGATGGAAGGGCGGATGACGTTTTATCAAAGGTGCTACAAGATGTTTAAGAAAATGAACACGGCCCTGCTGGGGCTGGCTTTGTCGATGGGGATCACGTCCGTTCATGCGGAAGAGGCAAAGAAAGTCGATGTGCTGCTGATCGGCGGCGGCATCATGAGCGCGACCCTGGGTGTATGGCTCAATGAGCTGGAACCTGGCACCTCGATGGAAATGATCGAGCGCCTCGACGGCGTCGCCCTGGAAAGCTCCAACGGCTGGAACAACGCCGGTACCGGTCACTCCGCCCTGGCCGAGTTGAACTACACCCCGGAAGACGACAAGGGCAATGTCTCGATCCCGAAAGCCGTTGAAATCAACGAAGCCTTTCAGATCTCCCGTCAGTTCTGGGCCTGGCAGGTTCAGCAAGGCGTGCTGAAAAACCCGCGTTCGTTCATCAACTCCACACCGCACATGAGCTTCGTGTGGGGCGATGACAACATCAAGTTCCTGAAAAAGCGCTACGAAGCCCTGCAAGCGAGCCCGCTGTTCGCCGGCATGCAGTACTCGGAAGACCCGGCGCAGATCGCCAAGTGGGTTCCGCTGATGATGGAAGGGCGTGACCCGAACCAGAAAATCGCGGCCACCTGGTCCCCGATCGGCACCGACGTGAACTTCGGCGAAATCACCCGCCAGTTCGTTGCGCACCTGCAAACCACCCCGAAATTCGACTTGAAACTGTCTAGCGAAGTGCAAGACATCACCAAGAACGAAGACGGCAGCTGGCGCGTCAGCTACAAAAACCTGAAAGACGGCAGCAAGTCCGAAACCGACGCCAAGTTCGTGTTCATCGGCGCGGGCGGCGGTGCCCTGCACCTGCTGCAGAAGTCCGGCATTCCTGAAGCCAAGGAATACGCAGGCTTCCCGGTCGGCGGCTCGTTCCTCGTCACCGAAAACCCGACCATCGCCGAGCAACACCTGGCCAAGGCCTACGGCAAAGCCTCCGTTGGCGCACCGCCGATGTCGGTTCCGCACCTGGACACCCGTGTCCTGGACGGCAAGCGCGTGATCCTGTTTGGTCCATTCGCGACCTTCAGCACCAAGTTCCTCAAAGAAGGCTCGTACCTGGACCTGCTGACCACCACTACCACGCACAACGTGTGGCCGATGACCAAGGTCGGCATCAAGGAATACCCGCTGGTCGAGTACCTTGCCGGTCAGCTGATGCTGTCTGACGAAGACCGCCTCAACGCCCTGAAAGAATACTTCCCGAACGCCAAGGCTGAAGACTGGCGCCTGTGGCAAGCCGGCCAGCGCGTGCAAATCATCAAGCGTGATGAAGCCGCCGGTGGCGTGCTGAAACTGGGCACCGAAATCGTTGCTTCCGCTGACGGCACCATCGCCGGTCTGCTGGGCGCATCGCCAGGTGCTTCGACCGCTGCGCCGATCATGCTGACCGTGCTGCAGAAAGTGTTCAAGGACAAGGTCGCTTCGCCAGCCTGGCAGGAAAAACTGCACCAGATCGTGCCGAGCTACGGCACTCAGCTGAATGGCAGTCCTGAGAAGGTTGCACAAGAGTGGGCTTACACCGCCAAGGTCCTGCAACTGACCCCGCCACCGGCGATCGGTCAAGTAGCGACCCCGGCAGCTGCCCCGGCTGAAGCGCCAAAAGCGCCGAAAGCAAACGCTGCAACTGATATGGCTCTGTAACTAGAAGCCCAGTCAAAAAGCCCACTGCACCGGTGACGGTCAGTGGGCTTTTTTGTGTCTGGAATTCGGGGCTGGCGGGTATACGAAATGCGCGAGCTTGATGAGCTTTGTGGTGCGTGGATTCAGTCTTCGCCGTACATCAGCTCCAAGCTTTCAATCCATTCGTCCGTGGCCTTGAACCTTACGAAGTACTCCTGTTTTTCCGTGTCACTCAATTGAGTGAAGAAAGGTACGAAGTAGTTGTCGTTGTAGTAGCCCTGGGCGCCTTGCATATTACCTCCCCACCAGAGAGGGTTGTACCCGTCGAACGCAACCCAAGGGGGCGGAACAGCAAGTTTTTCATTCTGAATGATGCCCAGGAACTCGATGCTGTTGGTGACCATTCGGATCGTTGTGGAGTTAAATTCTCCGTCGGATTTTAAGTAGATCAGGTGCTCATTTTTCTGGATGCCTGAATAGCGCCTTACCGGCAGATCCTTGAATGGTTTTTCACTCTCAAATTCGAAATTTGACTCAATGAGTTTCAGAAGCTTCAGGGCGTCTTCGTTTTCGATCAAAAAGGCAGAGTAATACGCTGCGACACCGACATCGTCCAAAGACGCTACCTGTGGACGGCCAGTCAGACGTTGAGTGAGGCGCAAAAGAGGTTCAGTAAATACAGACCTGAGCTCCGATACCGAGTAGCCGACCAGTTGCTCTGCCGGGTTGTGCTTTGCAGGTTTTTTGAAGCGACTAAAAATACTCATTTCCAATCCTCAATCCTTGAGATTACAAATCAACATTATCCGTTTCTGAGCGTTGAAAGAAAGGCGATCTGCTCTGATATCCAAGCGTTCGGGAAGGGCATCGAGTCCTCTCGAAACTCTGTTTGATACGTTCCGAAATCCATAAATTCGTAGTAAATCTGCATTGCTTCAAAGTGGGACATCGCCCAGAAAATCCACACGCATTCACTTCCAGGCTCGCTCACGTTTCTGGCTGCATCACCCGCAGGTCCGAGGGGGATACAGGAAGGAAGCAGCTCGCCGTCCTCGTCGGGAGAGAGCCATATTTCGTGGTAGTAGTGATTGGGCATTGAAAGGCTCTGGTTCAGTGGGTGCATACAATATTCAGCTATTGATCTGATTACCAAACACACCTGCCGCTCGAATTTTCACACGGCTTGAAAAAGCCAGGCAAATGGGGCTAGATCGCCTGCAAACGGCCATTCACCACAGGGATCTGTCTATGCCGCTGAGTTTCCACAAGATGCACGCCAATGGCGACGACTTCGTGGTCGTGGACGCGCGAAACTCGGCCAATCCAGTGACAAGCGCCCTGGCTCGGCGAATGGGGGATCGCCACCGCGGCATCGGTTTCAATCAACTCGCCGTGGTGCTCGATTGCGAGGACGCCGATGCGCGGTTGATGTTCTGGAATACCGATGGCTCCACGCTGGATGTGTGTGGCAGCGCAACGCGGGGTGCTGCGGACAGGCTGATGCGCGAATCGAATTCGACGTCGATAACGCTCCGCACCAACCGGGGTCTGCTCACTTGCCAACGAACCTCCAACGGCAACATTTCCGTCAGCATGGGGCCGCCGCTGTTCGGCTGGTCGGATGTTCCTCTAGCTCAGGAAATGGATACGTTGGTTCTGCCCCTTGATGGAGGCCCGAGTGCGTGCAGCATGGGCAATCCGCACTGCACCTACTTTGTGGATGACCTTACGGCGATTGATATTGCGGCCATCGGACCCACCCTTGAAACC
>NZ_JAGYGF010000064.1:0-35653 GCF_019947305.1 Pseudomonas sp. BF-RE-21
GCTTTTGATTTCCACCACTCATCAGGCCGAGCGTTAGCTCGCCTTCAGCTTTTGATCTGAGCGCCCCCTCGAGAGGCCGAGTGGAGGTTCTGCGTAGTGGGCAACCCGGCATGGATGCCGGGTTAGCCGCCCCCGGCCATGGATGGCCGATGGCGGCGGGCCCACGGAGCAGGACCGGAGCGAGGGCATGCCGAGCCACAGCGAGGCACCGAACGAAAGGGGCAAGAGCCCTTGGTTACTTGGGGCTCTTCCAAGTGACTCGCCGTAAGGGCGAAACCAATAGCCGCCGTCACCGCAGCAACGGATATGTACACCCGAAAGAAAATGGTCGCCGGATAGACCGCTATCGCCGACAAACCAGCCCCTACAGAGAGATCCGTTCAGCTACCGAACGCTGCGACCTGTTGACCGGCTGGTTCAACCGTTTATTGAACTCCAGCCAGGCCCCCAACAACGCCATCAACCCCGCCCCCACCAAGGCGGTGAATATCTGCATGGCAAACGCATCGTCGGTCATGGCATTGACCATGTCCGCCAACGGCGCCAGCAACACGCCGAGGCAGAAGATTTCCAGCGAATAACGCCCCATGCGACAACTTTGCTGCGCCAGCCAGTTTTGCGTCCAGCCGGTATCGGGCAACAGTTTCGCCGTGACATACGCCAGCGCCAGAAAGTGCAGCAACCGCACCGGCGACAAGTCAGTCTTGCTGATCGGGTACAACAGGTTGCTCAGCCACGCAGGCATCAGCGCATCATGTATTTCCGGCCATCGCCAGGAGACGGTCAGCACGCCGGTAACCACCACATACACCACGGCACTGACAAACAACGGCCGGCGCAGCAACGGGCGCGCGTCAGGTAATCGGGGGCGCTGCCCGTAAGTCGCCGCCGCGCCGCCCAGCACAAACAGCAGTTGCCAGACCACGGGATTGAAGTACCACACGCCATCCTTGATGGCCGCCAGGTTCCAGCCGAACCACGGCGCCAACAGGTACACGGTCAACGACACGGCCACCACCGCCCACGGTTTGCGCACCAGCATCGGCAGCGCCAGCGGCAAGCCGGCCAGCAGCACGATGTACAGCGGGAGGGGGTCCATGAGGTTCGGCTTGAAGCGCAGCAGCAGTTCATCGACCAGGGCTTGCTGCGGGTTGGTGATGAAGTGGTGCATGCCCATTTCCTCCACCAGATCCCTCGTTTCCACGTGGCTGTTGGCGAAGAACACGATGCCCATCAGCATCGCCAGCAAGAAAATATGCACCACGTAGAGCACCCAGGCGCGGCGCAGAATCTTCACGCAGGCAATCAGATAACCGTCCCGTCGGAAGATTTTCCCGTAGGCCAGGACGGCCGCGTAACCGGCGAGAAACACGAAAATTTCCGCGGCATCGCTGAAACCGAAGTTACGCGGGGTGATTTGACCGAGGGGGTTGTGAGGCACGTGATCCCAGAAGATGAAGATCAGCGCCAGGCCTCGAAAAAAGTCGATTCGGTGATCGCGTTCAAACGTCATGACAGCGGGCTCGTGAACGGGTGTTGAATAAGGAGTGGTCAGCGCGGCAAAAGGTGCGCGCCGCGCATCGGCGGCGCGCAGGGTGGCGCGATTCGACGACAATTGCAAAAAACACGCTATTACTGAATGTCTCAGATGTGACTGGCTGAAAGAATCCATCCACTGGTCTGCCAGCGCGATGGCGTGCCCGAATAACGGTGCACGGCAGCTGTCGAATCTTTACCGAGCATGGTTCAGGAGCGTGAAACGTGAAGGTTTCGCTGATCGTTCCGGTCTTCAACGAAGAGCAAGCGATCAGCCTGTTTTATCAGGCCGTGCAGCGCGAGTTGAGGCTGGGCGGCGACGAGATCGAGATCGTATTCATCAACGATGGCAGCTCCGACCGGACGGCCGAACAGGTCAAGGCACTGGCGCAGGTCGACGAGCGTGTGTTGTTGATCAACTTTTCGCGCAACTTCGGCAAGGAACCGGCGTTGTTCGCCGGCCTGGAATACGCTTCTGGCGATGCGGTGATCCCCATGGACGTCGACTTGCAGGACCCGATCAGCGTCATTCCACTGTTGATTGACGAGTGGCAAAAGGGCGCGGACGTGGTGCTCGCCAAACGCCGCAACCGGGCCACCGACGGTTACCTCAAACGCCACAGCGCGGCGCTGTTCTACCACGTGCTGAACCGTATCGCGTACACCCGGATCGAAGAGAACGTCGGCGATTTCCGGTTGATGGATCGCAAGGTGGTCAACGTGATCCGCGCACTGCCCGAGCATCAATTGTTCATGAAAGGCGTGTTGTCGTGGGCCGGGTTCACCACCGCGGTGGTGGAGTACGAACGCGCCGGGCGCGTGGCCGGCAGCAGCAAGTTCAATGGCTGGAAACTGTGGAACCTGGCACTCGAAGGGGTGACGTCGTTCAGCACTGTGCCGCTGCGTTTGTGGACGTACGTCGGCGGCGGCATTTCGATTTTCGCGGTGCTTTACGCGGTGTACATGGTGCTGGACAAGATTTTCTTCGGCAACAGCGTACCCGGTTACCCATCGTTGATGACCGCCATTCTGTTTCTTGGCGGTGTGCAGTTGATTGGCATCGGCATCCTCGGTGAGTACGTCGGCCGGATCTATATCGAGGCCAAGCACCGGCCGCGCTACGTGGTCAAAGACATCGTCGGCGGCAAAGACCGGCTCGGGCTTTAGCATGGGCCGATTCCGCGATGTGCTCGGCAAGGAACTCGGCGGCCGACAGGTCTGGCTGTTTTTTCTGCTCGCGACGTTGCTGTATGTGCTGCCGCTGATTATTGCGGACTACCCGTACATCGATGATAACTGGCGATCCCTGTCGGCGGGCATGGCCTGGGCGGAGCAGGGGCGCCTGTTTACCCAGCTGTTCTACAACCTGCTCACCTTCGGCAGCGCGGCGCCGAACATCTTTCCATTGCCGCTATTGATCGCCACGCTGGCCATGGCCTCGGCACTGACCCGGCTGACGTTTCATTACTTTGCGCAACCGACGCTCGCCTGTTGCCTGGTGCCGTTGCCCCTCTGGTACAACCCGTTTTTTCTGCAAAACCTGTCTTATCAATATGACGGCCCCGCCATGGCCCTGAGCCTGGTGGCGGTGATCTACGCGATCACCTTTCGTCATCCTTCGCGCAGCCTGCAATGGCTGGTGCCTTCGCTCCTGATTGCACTGGCGCTGGGGCTTTATCAGATCAGTCTCAATGTGTTTGTGGGCTTGTGTTGCCTGGAACTGCTGCGAGGCGTAAATGACCGATGGGCCTGGCCGCAGTTGTGCAGGCTGATCGGCTGGAAACTGGCGCAGGTCACCATGGGGTGGTTGATGTATTGCGTCAGCGCCGTGGCGTTCATGGCGCAGGATCGCGCGCTGCTGTTGAACTGGACCGCCGCGCCGTTGCTGCAACTGCAGATCAACATCGGCAGAGTGCTGGAAAAAGTCGTGTTGCTGTTTCATGGCGGATTGGTCTGGGTGTTCGCCGCGCTGTTGCTGTGCGCCATCGTCGGCGCTGTGCAATTGGGGCTGAAGGTGTGGAAGCGTCAGGACAGCGGGCCGAAGAGAGCGTTGATCGGCCTGTTGTGTCTGCTGACCTTGCCGGTCGTGACGCTGCTGGTATCCGGCGTCGCGCTGTTTTTCCGCGACTTCAACGAGGGCGCTCGAACCCTGATGGGCTTCGCGGTTTTATTGATGCTGTTGTTCTACTTGAGCCATCTGGCGCTGGCGCAACTCCATGAACGACTGACGCTGTTGCTGGCGGTGCCACTGCTGGCGATGCTGTCGCTGTCGTTCGCTTACGGTCGGGTGCTGACGGTGCAGAAAGCCTTCAGCACCAGCGCACTGTTCAGCCTTGAGCACGACATTTCGACGCATCGGGAATTACGCGAGGCCAAGCGGATTTACATGTCGGTGACGTATTCCGATCACTGGCTGTCGGGGGCAGCAGGTTCGTTCAAGCAGATGCCGGTGTTGCACTATCTGCTGAACATCGACTTTTTCATGCTGGCCGAGAATCTGCCGAAGCTCGGCATCACCAACGTGGTCGCGGAGAAGGAGCGCCGCAATGCGACACGGTTGGGTTATCTGGGGTATCCGCCGTTGCTGGAGCGCCCGTACTACCGGATTTACCTGCTGGGGGACTACGGTTTTATCGTCATGAAAGAACCGGCCCCGATCAAGGCGCTTCGCTGGTGAAGCGCCTCGCTGGACTCAGGCCGCTGCCACTTCATTGGGCTCAAAACTGTCCGCCCGCGCCATCTGCCACATGCGTGAGTAGAACTCGCCGTTCACTTCCCCTGTTAGCAATTCCCCCGGTTTCAAAAACACATGCAGCTGCGAGAACAGCTTGATCTCGGTCGCGGACATGCGCCGCACCAGGTGCTTGGCCGACAACTGCGACGGATGATCGAGGCCGGCGGCGGCGAGCATTTCCGCGAGTGCCTTGAGGGTGTTGCGGTGGAAGTTGAACACCCGCTGGGCCTTGTCCGGGACGACGAGGGCACGCTGGCGCAAGGTGTCCTGCGTGGCGACGCCGGTCGGGCATTTGTTGGTGTGGCACGACTGCGACTGGATGCAGCCGATGGCGAACATGAAGCCGCGCGCCGAGTTGGCCCAGTCGGCGCCGATGGCCAGCACGCTGGCGATGTCGAAGGCGCTGACAATCTTGCCGCTGGCGCCGAGTTTGATTTTGTCCCGCAGGTTCAGGCCCACCAGCGTGTTGTGCACGAACAGCAGACCTTCGCGCATCGGTACGCCGATGTGGTCGGTGAACTCCACAGGCGCGGCCCCCGTGCCGCCTTCCTTGCCATCGACGACGATGAAGTCCGGGAGGATGCCGGTTTCCAGCATGGCCTTGGCGATGCCCATGAATTCCCACGGATGGCCGAGGCAGAACTTGAAGCCCACCGGTTTGCCGCCGGACAGTTCACGCAATTGCTGGATGAAGTGCATCAGTTCGATTGGCGTGGAAAACGCACTGTGCCGCGATGGCGAGATGCAGTCTTCGCCCATCAGGATGCCTCGGGTTTCGGCGATTTCCTTGGTGACCTTGTGCTTGGGCAGGATGCCGCCGTGGCCGGGTTTGGCGCCCTGGGACATTTTGATTTCGATCATCCGCACCTGCGGGGTTTGCGCTTGGGCGGCGAAGCGTTCCGGGTCGAAGCGACCGTCTGCAGTGCGGCAACCGAAGTAGCCGCTGCCGAGTTCCCAGGTCAGGTCGCCGCCGTTTTCCCGGTGATACGCGCTGATGCTGCCTTCACCCGTGTCGTGGGCGAAGTTGCCGAGCTTGGCGCCTTGGTTCAAGGCACGAATGGCGTTGGCGCTGAGCGAACCGAAACTCATGGCCGAGATGTTGAACACCGATGCCGAGTACGGCTGTGTGCACTGCGGGCCGCCGACCAGGGTTCGGAAACTGTTCGGGTCACTCAACGGCGCCGGGCGCATCGAGTGGCCGATGAATTCGAAACCGGATTGGTACACGTCGATCAACGTGCCGAAGGGTTTGTCGGCGCTTTCGTTCTTGGCGCGGGAATAGACCAGCGAACGCTGGGCCCGGGAGAAGGGCAGGGCGTCGCTGTCGGATTCGAGCAGGTACTGGCGGATTTCCGGACGGATGCCTTCCACCAGATAGCGGATGTTGCCGAGGATCGGGTAGTTGCGGCGTACGGCGTGAGGGCTTTGCAGCAGATCAAACAGGCCCACGAGGCTCAGGACACCGGTGACAGCGGTGATCGGCCAGAGCCAGTCGTGTTCCAGGAACGGCAGACTGGCGAGGGTGAAAATCACACAGACGGCAAAGAAGGCGTAGCGGCTCAGGAGTGACAGGCTCATACGGTTTCCTTGGGTTCGGACTCGGTTGTGTTCGGCACACCTATCCCTGTAGGAGCGAAGCTTGCTCGCGAAAGCGACATTTCAGCCAACATCAATGTTGAATGTGATGGCCTCTTCGCGAGCAAGCTTCGCTCCTACGGGACCGTGCTGTGTCAGGCATTCTGCGCCTGGAGGAAAATCGAAAACAGCTCGGACTGGGACTTGATCCCCAGCTTGCTGTACATGTGTTTCTTATGGACTTTCACGGTTTCGACAGAGATTTCCAGCTTACGGGCGATTTCTTTACTGGAGCAACCGCTGAGCATCAAACGCCCGACATCCAGCTCCCGGGCGGTCAGTTGCGCGCCTTTGAGTTGTTGCACCGAGGCTTCCAGCTGAACGCGCCAGTCACCTTGGACCGGTGCCGGCGCGAGAGCCACGACTTCGTTGATTTCGTAGGGCAGACGCTGACGCAACAAACCCAGCACCCACGGCTGGATCAACGACAGCAAAGCGATCTGCTGGCCGCTGAAACGCTGCTTGCTGCCCAGTGACAGGCACAACGTGCGGTCGCCTTCGAGCTGACAATTGAACTGGATTTCATCGGCCACCACATTCAGACGAAAGTAGCGCTGGTAATACTCGGTCAGCTCAAAGTGCTCCGGCGCCACTTCCGACAGGCGATACAGCCCGGTGCGCGATTGCTCGCGACAGGCAATGTAGAACGGGTCGAGCAGGTACAAACCGCGCAGGTAATCCTGGAACAACTGATCCGGACTGCCGTCTTCACCGGGACATTCGGCGAACACTTGCGGGTGCTGATCGGCGCTGAAAAGCAGCGCCACCCAACTGTCGAAGGTCACGTATTGATCCAGTAACCGGACAAGCTGCGTCCAGAAATTCGGCTTGTCGAGGGCGTCGATCAGTTGCCCGACCGAACGGTGCCAGGCGATGTCGTCTAACGAAAGTGTCATGCATCTACCCCTATCGGGTTACCCCAGCCGCGTGATTCCCTGGCCGGTTGCTTGCTGCGCATACTGGCGCACAGACAACGACCGGGCAATCTTTCTGCCGCCCGGCCACTAGAACAAGGAATACCCATGAAGGTCGAACTCGCCCAACTGGCGGGCCGTGACAACGACACGGCTTACAACCTCGAACGCGCTCTGGCGGCGATTGGTGCCTGCGCCGCCGACACGCAGTTGATCATGTTTCCCGAAAGCCACTTGATGGGCTTCCCGTCGGCCGAGACCGTGGCAGCCGTTGCCGAACCGCTGAACGGTCCGACCGTCAGCGCAATCGTCGCCGCGGCCCGCGAGCGCAACATCGCCGTGGTGATCGGTACGGCGGAAAACGACAACGGTCGTTTTTTCAACACCACGCTGCTGATTACCCCACAAGGCATCGCACTGAAATACCGCAAGACGCACCTGTGGGCGTCGGATCGCGGCGTGTACGAGCCGGGCGACCGCTACGCCACGTGCCTGTGGAACGGCGTGCGGGTCGGCCTGCTGATCTGCTACGACATCGAATTCCCGGAAACCGCCCGCGCCCTGGCGCAACTGGGCGCCGAATTGCTGATCGTCACCAACGGCAACATGGACCCGTACGGCCCGACGCACCGCACCGCGATCATGGCCCGCGCCCAGGAAAACCAGGCGTTTGCGCTGATGGTCAACCGGGTGGAAGAGGGCGATGGCGGGTTGTTGTTTGCCGGCGGCAGTGCGCTGGTGAATCCGCTGGGCACGCTGTTGTTCGAGGCCGGGCGCGAGGAGGGGCAGTTTGCGGTGGAGCTGGATTTCAGTCAGCTGGAAGCTGCGCGGCAGGATTACCGCTACCTGGATGATCAGCGGCTGAAGTTGCCGGGGGAGATGGTTGAGCATGCTTCTGGATTGAGGGAGCTGCTGATTCCTGTGCGCTGAGCGGCTGACGCTTTCGCTGGCAAGCCAGCTCCTACAGGGATCTCTAGTGAACACAGAGTTTGTGACCGCCCGCGATCAACTGTAGGAGCTGGCTTGCCGGCGATGAGGCCCTGACAGGCAACACATCTTTGTCGGTCTGAAACCAAGAACAACAAACGCAACACCCGTAATTTGCGCCGAACTCGGCTCTGCCATAAATCCAATAAAATTCGGAGTAGTCGCTCATGGCTCGTTTGCAACGCACCCTGTCATTGGGGGCGGTGGTGCTGTTTGGCATCGCCTACATGACGCCGATCGTTGTGCTCGGCACTTTCGGCATCCTCGCTCAATCCACCGCTGGCATGGTGCCGGCCGCGTACCTCGCGGCGCTGGTGGCGATGTTCTTTACCGCCATGAGTTACGGCCGGATGGCCTCGGCATTCCCTGTCGCTGGTTCGGCCTATAGCTACGTGCGCAAGGCGATCAGCCCGAAACTCGGTTTCATCGCCGGTTGGGCGGTGCTACTCGATTACCTGTTCCTGCCGATGGCAATCTGGCTGATCGGCGCGGCTTACCTCAACTCCGCATTCCCGGCCGTGCCGCAATGGATCTGGGTGCTGGCGTTCATCGGCATCACCAGCGCAATCAACATCGTCGGCCTGAAACTGGCCAACGGTATCAACGCCTTGCTGATGCTGGTGCAGTTTCTGGTGCTGATCGCCTTCGTGGCGCTGTGCGTGCATTACGTCGGCGGCGATGCGAGCACGCCGTTGTGGTCGGTGAAACCGTTCTTCAACGGCGACATGCAGATGCCACTGATCATGAGCGGTGCCGCCATCGCCTGTTACTCGTTCCTCGGTTTCGACGCGGTCAGTACCCTGACCGAAGAAACCCGCGATCCGCGCCGCACCATCCCGCGGGCGATCATGTTGATTACCCTGATCGGCGGGCTGATCTTCGTCGGCGTGTCGTACTTCGTGCAGATCGCGCACCCGTCGTTCCAGTTCGACAGCGTCGATTCGGCAGCCTATGAAATTGCCCGCAACATCGGTGGCGACCTGTTCGTGTCGATCTTCCTGATTGGCTTGATCGTCGGTCAATTCGCTTCGGGGCTGTCGGCTCAGGCCAGCGGTTCGCGCCTGCTCTACGCCATGGGCCGCGACGGCGTGCTGCCGAAATCCTTCTTCGGTACGTTGCATGAGCGTTTCGGGACGCCGATCAACAGCATCCTGCTGTGCGCAGTGGTTGCGTTGCTGGCGCTGAAACTGGACGTCACCACCTCGACCTCGTTCATCAACTTCGGCGCGTTCCTGGCGTTCAGCCTGGTGAACCTGTCGGTGATTTTTCACTACTGGATTGGCGGCGAGAAAAAGGGGCTGCGTGAGTTGGTGCTGTTCCTGATCTTCCCGTTCATTGGCCTGGCGGCGGATTTGTGGCTGATGGTCAGCCTCGATCACCTGGCGATTTACCTGGGCCTGAGCTGGCTGGCGATTGGCGTGGTGTACCTGGCGGTGCTGACCGGCGGATTCCGTCGCCAGCCGCCGGAGATGGATTTTCAGGAAGCCACATAACGCATACCGAACACCTTTGTAGGAGCCGGCTTGCCGGCGATGGCGGTCTCAAGATTTACGCAGGTCTTGAGATTGCCATCGCTGGCAAGCCAGCTCCTACAGGGGGCTGTGTTCAGGCAGTGGGTTTTGATTGGTGGATCGGCAATTCGACGCGGAAAGTGCTGCCAACGCCGACTTCACTCACTACCGAAATATCCCCCCGGTGTTTCTTCACGATGCCATAGGACAGGGACAACCCAAGCCCGGTCCCCTGGCCCACCGGTTTGGTGGTGAAGAACGGGTCGAAGATTTTTTGCAGGCTGGCCGGCGGGATGCCGGTGCCGGTGTCGGCGACTTCGATCCACACCTTTTCACCGTCGATGCCCGTGCGCAGGGTGAGGGTGCCACGTTCCGGGCCGATGGCCTGCGAGGCGTTGACGATGAGGTTCATGATCACCTGGTTGATCTGCGAGGGCAGGCATTCGATGTCGGGGAGGTGCTGATAGTCCTTCACCACATCGGCCTTGTACTTCAGTTCATTGGCCACGATGTTCAGCGTCGATTCGATGCCTTGCTGCAGATTCGCCCATTGCCATTCCTGGTTGGAGTCCACCCGCGAGAATTCCTTCAGGTCTTTGACGATCTGCCCGACGCGGCTGATGCCGTCCTTGGATTCCTTGATCAGCAACGGGATGTCGTCGCGCAGGAATTCCAGTTCGATTCGCTCACGCAGCTGTTTCAAGCGCTCGACCAGCTCGCTGGAACCGATCGCCTCTTCCGCATCCCGATAAGCGTCGAGCATTTCCTGCAGCTGTTTGAAATAGCCATCGAGGGTGCCGAGGTTGGAGGAAATGAAGCCGATGGGGTTGTTGATTTCATGGGCGACGCCGGCCGCCAGTTGCCCCAGTGACGCGAGTTTTTCCGACTGCACCAATTGCGATTCAAGCTGTTTGCGTTCGTCGATTTCCCGTTGCAATGCCTCACTGGCCTGTTTGAACTGTGTCGTTCTCTGATCCACCAGATGCTCCAGGTGGCTCATCTGCACAAAGGCCCGTTCGGTCATGTCCCATTTGGTCAGCAGGGTGTTGGCCATCTGCTGGACTTCAATGTTGTCGAACGGTTTTTTCAGAATCAGCAGACGGTCGTGCGCCTGCAAACGGTCCAGCAGTTCATCCCAGGAATAGTCGGAGTAGGCGGTACACACCACCACTTGCAGGCGCGGGTCTTCCTGCCACAGATGCTCGATGGTTTGTGCGCCGTCCCAGCCTTCGGGCATGCGCATGTCGACGAAGGCCAGCGCGTAGGGCTGGTTTTGCTGCAAGGCTTCTTGGAGTTTGCCCAGACCCTCTTGGCCGCCATACGCCGAATCCAGCTCGAACAGCGCGCGGGTGGATTTCACTTCACTGCCGAACAGCGCGGCCTCCATCTCATCCAGCTCGACGGTCTGTACGGGCGTCGGCGTGAGGATCTTGCGGAAATCCACATGAATGGACGGCGTGTCATCGATCAGCAAAATGCGGCGGTTCGACAGTTCGCTCATGCCTCCTCCATGACGGTTTTCAGCGGGATCTGCAGGGTGAACAGTGCGCCCTTGCCCGGCCCGTCACTGTGGGCGGTGAGGTGGCCATTCATCTCGATGGCTGCCAGTGCGCAACTGTGCAGACCAAAGCCGTGACCTTCCTTGCGGGTGGTAAAGCCGTGGGCAAAGATGCGCGTCATGTTTTCCGGGGCGATGCCTTCGCCATCATCCTTGACGCTGACTTGTAGCGTGGCGTCGTCGACCACTTTGACCCCGAGGGTCATTTGTCGCGGGCGGTTGCTGAGGTCAGACATCGCGTACTTGGCGTTGCTGATCAGGTTGATCAGGATCAGCAGCAACCGGTGCTTGTCGCCCATGACCTGCGGCACCTCGCCGTACTCCTTGACCACCGTGACGTGATGCCGGGTCAGCGCGCCGGAATTCATGCGCAGGGCATCCTCCAGCAATTCGCTGATGTGCAGCGGCTCCACCAGGCTGTTGGCGCCCGCGTAGGATTGCTGGGTGGCGACGATGTCCTTGATGTGGTCGACACTTTTGCTCAGTTGGGCCAGTTCGTCGCTCATGCCTTGCTGTTCGAGGGCGATGGCTTCGACCAGTTGGTTGAGGTAGCCGGGCAGCAACTTGCCTTTCTCGTCCTGGGTCAGGAAGGTGCCGAGGTCGCCGGGGTGTTCGTTGATCAATTGCATGGCTTTGCCCAGCCCCTGGGCCTTGCTGGCGCGCAGTTTGCGCGAGACCAGGTCGGCCGAGATGTTGACGCTGTTGAGCACGTTGCCGACGTTGTGCAGCACGTTGGTGGCGATCTCGGCCATGCCGGCCTGGCGCGCGGTGTCGAGCAGCTCGCTCTGGGTATCCTTGAGTTCACGGGTGCGTTCCTCTACCCGCAGTTCCAGTTCGTCATTGGCGTTTTTCAGGGCTCTGTTGACGCGATTGATAATGCTGAAACTGCGCATCAAGTGAATGGCCAGGTACACCAGCAACAGGACCAGCAACACCGAGAACACCAGCATGTAAAAGTGATAACGCTGCTCGACCACATCGGCCTGTTGCTGGTCCTTGTTCAACAGGCTGGTGATGTCGTCCAGACGCTCGGCGACGGGAATCGCTTCGATATTTCCCAGCAAGCGGTTGACCACCGGTTGTTCGCGCAGAATCAGTGAAATGTGGGTGCTCAGAATATCGATCGGGCTGTGAAACTGCTCGGGCAGGCGCAGCTTGTTCACCCCTAGCTTGTTCAGCCCGACCAGAATGTCAGCGGCCTTGTCGTCGGAAGTGACCTGGGCGAACTCCAGGCTGCTGAGCAGCAAATCGTAAGTGTCGGTGGCGATGTTCTGCAGTTGCAGTTTGTCGCCATCCACCAACCGGGCCAGGGGCTCCTGAATGTCGTCCTCGGCGGTGGGCAGGAACGCCAGTGAGTTGCGCAGCAGCGCGTTGTGGGACTTGAACTGTTCCACCAGCCGGGTCTTTTCCTCGATGGCGGCCAGGTACGCATCATGGCTGGCGCGCCAGATCGGCGAGTCGTTGCGGCCGTGGTTCGACTCCATGGTGTCGAACCGCTCCCACAGCTTTGTCATCTCGGTCAGCGGCGCGACCAACGGATCGTAGTTGTGGTTGGTGGCGATCCTGGCCTTGAGAATCTCGGTTTCCCATTGCGCGTTGAGCTGTTTGATCCGGCCGATCAGGTCCCGGGATTCGGCGTAGGTCGACGTCTCGTTCGAATTCGACTTGAGGTACAGGAACAGCAGCGTCGAGGCCAGTAACAAAGCGACGACGCCCAGCAGTGCGAGGCTGCGACGGCGGGACATTTTCATAAGGGTTTGCCTCCCCACTCACCGGTCAGGGTCTTGAGGAATTTGATGATCAGGGTTTTGTCCTCGGCGGAAGGAATGCGACCGAGCTGGAACTTGAACATCACGTCCACCGCTTCTTCCAGCGTGTTGGCCGAGCCGTCGTGAAAATACGGTGCGGTCACCGCGACATTGCGCAGGCTCGGTACCTTGAACACGTTGCGGTCCTCTTCATCCTTGGTCACCAGATAGCGACCCAGGTCGGAGTCGGTCGGGTTGCCGCGAACCTTGAAGTAATCGCCCATGACGCCGAACTTCTGGAACATGTTGCCGCCGATGTTCACGCCTTGATGGCAGGCGATGCAGCCATAATCCTTGAAGCGTTGGTAGCCGTACTTTTCCTCGGTCGTGAGGATGTCGGTGTTACCCAGCAGATACTGATCAAACCGCGAGTTGCTGCTGAGCAGCGTTCGTTCGTAAGTGGCCAGGGCGTTTTGCACATTGTTCATGGTCACGCCGTCCGGGTAGGCGTTGGTAAATGCGCTGCGGTAACCCGTGTCTGCGGACAGCACTTCCACTACGTGCTCCCAGTTGCTGCCCATTTCGCTGGGGCTTTTCACCACTTCATGGACCTGGGATTCCAGGGTGTCGGCGCGCCCGTTCCAGAACTGCCGGAAATTCAGGGTGGCGTTGAACACGCTGGGGGTGTTGATCGTCACTGGCTGACCGGCGAAGCCGATGGAAAACGCCTGGGTATCGGCCCCACCGTTTTCCAGTCGATGGCAACTGGCACAGGACAGCGTGTTGTTGACCGACAACCGCGTTTCATTGAACAACTGGCGACCGAGTTCGACGCGCAGAGGATTCTGTGCAGGCGCCGTTGGCAGTGGCTTGAGGGGTTCGTCCAGCGGCGCGGCGACGGTGCTCAGACAGAACCCGAGCAGCGGCACCAGGAGCAGGTAGTGAATGGACGGCGACATCTGATAATTCCTTGGCTGATAGCCCGTGTGTCGTTGCGCATCGTTCACGTGGCGGTAAATGGAGCAGGTTTCACCGACTCAAGGTATCGGGCGAAGGCGTCCGGTTCGACGGCTTTGCTGAAGTAGTAACCCTGGCCTTCTTCACATCGATGGGCCTTGAGGAAATCCAGCTGTTCGAGGGTTTCCACCCCTTCGGCGATGATGGTCAGCTTGAGGCTGCGGCCCAGGCTGATGATGGCGCTGACCAGTGCAGCGTCGTTGCTGTCGGTGCTTAAACCGCGAATGAACGACTGGTCGATTTTCAGCACGTCGATGGGAAAGCGCCGCAAGTAGCTGAGGCTGGAGTAGCCGGTGCCGAAGTCATCGATGGCCAGCCGGATACCCATGACCTTGAGTCGGGTCAGGGCGGTGACGGTGGTGTCGATGTTTTGCATCAACACGCCTTCGGTGATTTCCAGTTCCAGCAACGCCGGTTCCAGGCCCGTTTGTTCGAGGGTCAGTCCGATGCCGTCGACAAAGTCGCGCTGGCGGAAATCGATGGCCGACATATTCACCGACATGCATATTTTTGGCAGCCCTTCGGCTTGCCAGGCGCAGGCTTGTCGACAGGCCTCGGCCAGCACCCATTTGCTCAGCGGCACGATCAGACCGCTGTCTTCGGCCACACCGATGAACTCCGAAGGGTAGATCAACCCGTGCCCCGGTTTCTGCCAGCGGATCAACGCCTCGGCACCAACCACCTGACCACTGCTCAGGTCCAGTTTGGGTTGGTAATGCAGGACAAACTCGTTGCGCTCCAGCGCCAGGCGAATACCGGTTTCGATACTTTGCTGATCCCTGGCGCGCTGGTTCATTTCATCGATGAAAAAGCTGAAATCATTCGGGCCGATTTCCTTGATGTTGCGCATCGCGGTCTCGGCTTTTTTGATCAGCTCGATCGCTTCGAGGCCATCATCGGGATAAATGCTGATGCCCAGGCTCGCGGTCACGCTCAAGTCGTGGCCAGCGATATGCAGGGGGATGCGAATGGCGTTCAAGAGTTTTTCGGCGATGCCCCTGGTCTGTTGAGGGTGGCGAATGTCGGCGAGGATGACCACGAATTCGTCGGAGCCATAGCGAAACACCGAATCCGACTCGCGCACGGTGGCCACCAGATTGCGGCTGACCTGTTTCAACATCTCGTCACCGGCCGGATGGCCGAGCGCATTGTTGATGCGCTTGAAGCGGTCGAGCCCCAGAAACATCACTGCCAGTTGTTTGTCATTGCGTCGTGAAAGGGCCAGCGACTGGTTCAACCGGTCACCCAGCAACGTGCTGTTGGGCAACTCGGTCAACACGTCGTACTGCAGCAAGTGCGACACCTTGAGCAGCTCGTGAACCCGCGCCTCGATGGTTTGCTCCAGGCTCAGCACTATCATCGCCGCGTCCTGCGCCATCTGCCATTTCCAGGTCAGGGCACTGGCCATCTGGCGGATTTCCAGGCTGTCGAAGGGCTTTTTCAGCACCAGCATCTGGTCGCCGAACTCCAGCCGTTCGGTCATGGCTTCCCAGGTGTAATCCGAAAAAGCGGTGCACAGCGCGATTTCCAGGTGCGGGTCGGCTTGCCACATTTGCTTGATGGTTTCCAGGCCGTCCCAGCCCGGCGGCATGCGCATGTCAGTGAACACCAGCGCATAGGGGCGGCCTTCAGCCAATGCGTGTTTGACCAGTTCGAGGGCTTCCTGGCCCTGGTACGCCGAGTCGAGCTGAAACGTCAGGCGATCCGTGTGCGGCGTGCCGAACAGTGCGGCTTCTGTGCCAGCGAGGGTCTGTTCATCGTCGGTTTCGGGGCCGAGGATCTTGCGGAAGTCATCATGAATCGAAGGCGTGTCGTCGACGATCAGGATGCGCCGGTTGGTCCGCACGCAAGGCACTTTCATCCTTTGTCCTCCGTGGACCGGTGCGGGTTGTCCCGGATCGGCACGATGCTTCCGGCTTTCAGCAGCTCGGCGGCCTGCTGGCTGCTGACCGCTTTGCTGAAGAAGTAACCCTGGGCGTTCATCGGCGACCCGGTGGCCATCAATGAACTGCGCTGTTCCTGGGTTTCGACACCTTCGGCGATGATTCCGATCCCTACCTCCCGGGCGAAATTGATAATGGCGCGCAAGGTGTTGGCACTGGCCGGGTCGCGGGCGGCGGTATCGATGAACGGTTGAGCGAGCTTCAGGTGATTGACCTGATAGGTCTTGAGGTAATCGAACGACGAATACTCGGTGCCGAAGTCGTCGATGGCAATCTTCACCCCCAGCTCCCGCAGGCGCGGCAGCACATCGTTGTGGGTCCATTTGGTCTGGGCCAGCGTCGCCTCGGTGACGTCGAAGCGCAGGTCCCAGGCGCAGAGCTCCCAGCGCGCGGTGGTGCGCAGCACGTCATAAATCAGTTCCGGGCCGCTCTTGAGCTGGGCCAGGGACAGCTTGATCGCAATCACCGGTGGCGCGACACCTTCATCCCGCCACTGGCGCATTTGCCGGCAGGCGCGATCGAGTACCCAGTGACCGAGGGCGATGATGGTGCCGGTCTTTTCGGCGGCAGGCAGGAACGCGGAGGCTTCCAGCAAGCCGCGCCCGGGGTGATTCCAGGTGACCTGCGCTTCCATCCCGAGGATCTTGCCGCTGCTCAGGTCCACTTCCGGCCAGTAACGCAGTTCGAGTTCATCGTGCTCGATGGCCTCTCTCAATTCGCTGGCGATGGTCATGCGCTCGACCATCTCCTGATTGATCTCTTCGGAGTGGAAGTGGTACTGGTTTCGGCCCTTTTCCTTGGAGCGATAGAGCGCCATGTCGGCCTGGGTCAGCAGGCCGTCGGCGCTGGTGCAGGCCGGGCTGTAGCTGCTGATGCCGATGCTGACCGACACCCGGACATCGTTGCCGGCCAGGGAGTAGGGGAGCACCAGCGCGTCGCGGACCTTGGTGGCCAGGGACGCGGAGTGGGTCGGGTCGCTGACGTCCAGTTGCAGGATCGCGAACTCGTCGCCGCCAAGGCGGGCGACGATATCGTTCTCTCGTACGCATGCCTTGATCCGCCGGGCGACTTCTTGCAGCAACAGATCGCCCACCGGGTGCCCGAGGGTATCGTTGATGCGTTTGAAGTGATCCAGGTCCAGATAAAAGATGGCAAACGGGGTCGCGCCACGACGCGCAGCGGCGAAGGCCTGGTGCAGCCGTTCGATCAGCGTCGCGCGGTTGACCAGCCCGGTCAGCCCGTCGGTGCGCGCCAGCAGGAAGATTTTCTCCTCGGCCAGCTTGCGCTCGGTGATGTCGATGATGATGCCTTCGACTTCCAGCAGGCGGCCTTCATCGTCGCGCACCGGGATGTAGCGGTTTTCCACCCAGCGCCAGGCCCCTTCGCCAGTGCGCATCCGAAACTCGATGGACGCTCCGGCGGCATGGCGGTCCAGCACCCGCGCCATCGCCGTGTCGACCTTCGCTTGATCGTCAGGATGAATCAGCTCCCGGGCCCAGTTGGCCGAGGCCACCAGTTTCGCCGCGACATGCCCGTATTTGGTGATGTTGTGCGAGATGTACATCAGTGGAAACGACGGTTCGCCCCGCAGCCGATAGAGAATGGTCGGGCTGTTCTGCACGATGATGTTGGCATCGGACAGTTCCCGGGTACGCTCCTCGACCGCTTGTTCGAGCAGCGACATCTTCAGCGCCGCGTCTTCGGTCATTTGCCACTTGGCGGTCAGCGCGCTGGCCATCTGGCGGATTTCGATGGCATCGAACGGTTTCTTGAGAATCAGCAGGCGGTCGCCGAGTTCCAGGCGCTCGTCGATGTCTTCCCAGGAATAGTCGGAGTAGGCCGTGCAAAGCGCCACTTGCAGCTTCGGATCGACCTGCCACAGCCGTTCGATGGTTTCCAGGCCGTCCCAGCCCGGCGGCATGCGCATGTCGATGAAGGCCATTGCATAAGGCAGGTCGTTGGCCAGGGCCGTCTCGACCTTGTCCAGTGCTTCAAGGCCCTGAAACGCCGAATCTAGGATGAAGCTCTGCAACGTGATGGCCGCCGTGGTGCCGAACAAGGCATTTTCAGCGCTGGTCAGGCTGTCGTCGTCAAACGAAGGCGGGCTGAGGATCTTGATGAAGTCCTCGTGGATTGAAGCGGTGTCGTCGACGATAAGAATCCGACGATTGGTCCGCGACAACAGCGTATTCATCGCCATATGCCGGGACCGACAGCGTTTTGATACACCGTGTTCATAAGGGGCATCCTTTCCCTGACCGCTTGGCCGAACGTACAGATAATGGATCCGAGTGACGTGAGCATAGTCGCCCGGATCAGACTTCGCGCAACCGACTGAAACGAATCATTGCAGTGGTGGGTCGAAAATCATCTAGCCTGTAGGTCAGGATCCGGCAATAGGGGATGTTTGCCCGGTTCCCGACATATCGCTGTAACCGTTTTCGCCCGAGGTAATGCCATGGAAGAGCAACTCCCCACGAGGTCCACCTATAAACCCAAAGTGCTGCTGGTCGACGATGAGGAGTCCATCCTCAATAGCCTGCGTCGACTGTTGCGCGGCCAGCCCTACGACGTGTTGCTGGCCACCAGCGGCGCCCAGGCCCTGGAAATCATGGCGCAGCAGCCCATCGACCTGGTGATGAGTGACGCGCGCATGCCCAACATGGACGGCGCCACGCTGCTGGCCCTCATCCACCAGCATTACCCCGATACCGTGCGCATCATGCTGACCGGTTATGCCGATCCGTCAGCCATTATCAAGGCCATCAATGACGGGCAGATTCACCGTTACATCAGCAAACCCTGGCACGATGAGGAAATGCTGCTGGTCCTGCGACAATCACTCGCGTATCAGCATTCCGAGCGTGAACGGTTGCGTCTGGTCCAGGAAACGTGGGATCAGAATCAGGAATTGAAGCTGCTCAACATCACCCTGGACAAACGCGTCGCCTCCCGCACCGCTGAGCTGCAGCAGACCGCCGACATGCTCGACCTGGCCTACGAAGAGCTCAAGCACAGTTACGTTACCGGCACCGAAATGTTCTCGCTGCTGGCCAACCTGCGCATGCCGCCGGCCAAACAGACCAACCGCCAGATCATCGAACTGGTGCGGGTGTACTGCAAACTTCATGGCCTGGACGAAGGCACCAGCCGCGACCTGACCATGGCGGCGGCGCTCTACAACATCGGCAAGCTGAGCTGGACCGACAGCATGATGACCGCCCCCGCGGACCTGTTGCATCACAATGATCGCGAGCGTTATCGCAATTATCCGAAGCAGAGCGAATCCCTGTTGATGACGCTCGACCCGATGAAGGACGCTGCCCGTCTGATTCTTCACCATCAGGAGCGTTGGGACGGCAGCGGTTTTCCCGACCGGCTCAAGGGCGAGGCGATACCGGTCGGTTCCCGGCTGTTGAAACTGGCAGTGGATTTCATCGAGTTGCAGCGCGGGTTGATCCTGGAACGGCAGATGAACAGCGATGAGGCGCTGGTGTATATCCGCAGCTACGCCGGAAAACTCTACGACCCCGAGATGGTGGAGGATTTCATCAAGGTGTGTGCCGCGTACCTGAGCGATGTGTCCCTGGCCGATCCGATGGTCAAGGTCATGACCACCCGGGAATTGGCAGCGGGGATGGTCCTGGCGCGCAACCTCAACGCCGACAACGGCATGCTGTTGCTCAACGCCGGCAAGGTGCT
Organism: Pseudomonas sp. BF-RE-21; assembly: GCF_019947305.1. Lineage (NCBI taxonomy): Bacteria > Pseudomonadati > Pseudomonadota > Gammaproteobacteria > Pseudomonadales > Pseudomonadaceae > Pseudomonas > Pseudomonas sp. BF-RE-21. The sequence continues at coordinate 19,286 of NZ_JAGYGF010000064.1, forward strand.
GAACGGACCGCTGGTGGAAAAGCTGATCGCCTTCGAGGCCATGGAGGGCGCGAAATACAGCATTTTCGTGAAGGTGCCGGAAGAAGTGAACAGCGCGATTCTCGAGATGGAACAGGTTCCCCAGGCTCAGCACTGATCCTCTGTAGGAGCGAGCCTGCTCGCGATGAACCTGAGAACGCTGCGGGCTGCCGGGCCTACCGCGTTATCGTTGACGATCATCGCGAGCAAGCTCGCTCCTACAAGGGGCGGGTATGCTCTGCCAGAGGTTTTTTCGGCGTGACGATGTCCCGCCACTCATGTGATGCTTGCACCTTTTAGCCAAGGCCTCGCCTCACTCATGACGCTTGCATCCGCCACTTCCCCCCGCATCATCCACATCGCCGCCGCCTTGTTGATCGGCCCTGACGGTCGCACGCTGCTGGTGCGCAAACGTGGCACTGAAGCTTTCATGCAACCGGGCGGCAAGATCGAAGCCCATGAACAACCGGTTCACGCCCTGGTGCGTGAGCTGGAAGAAGAGTTGGGATTGGCCATCGATCCGGCGCACGCCACTTATCTGGGGCAGTTCTCGGCACCGGCCGCCAACGAGCCAGGTTTTGTCGTACAGGCCGAACTCTTTCTGCTGACCATCGATTCAGACGTATCGCCTGCGGCGGAAATCGAAGAGGTGCGCTGGATCGACCCCGCCACCGACGGCGATGTGACGCTGGCGCCATTGACACGCGACCTGATCCTGCCGTTTTATCGAGCCTCGCTGAGCGCAATCGCCTGATCATTCACGCCAAGGAACCGCCATGATCCCGCTTCAAGACTTGCTGATCTTCGCCGCTGCCGCGTTGCTGATGGTACTGACGCCGGGACCGAACATGATTTACCTGATCTCTCGTTCGATCTGCCAGGGGCGCAAGGCCGGAGTCACTTCGCTGCTCGGTGTGGTGGCGGGTTTTTTTGTGCACCTGTTCGCCGCGGCAGCGGGATTGACGGCGGTGTTCCTCGCGGTGCCGATGGCCTATGAAGTGTTGAAGTGGGCCGGCGCGCTGTACCTGGTGTGGCTGGCCTGGCAGGCGGTCAAACCGGGCGCGCGTTCGCCGTTCGAGGCACAGCAGTTGCCGCCGGATTCCTCGCGCAAACTGATCACCATGGGCTTTTTGACCAGCGCCCTGAACCCGAAAATTGCGGTGTTTTACCTCTCGGTGTTTCCGCAATTCATCACCCCTGAGCACGGTTCGGTGTTCAACCAAAGCATCATCCTCGGCCTGACCCAGATCAGCGTCAGTTTCAGCGTCAACCTGCTGATCGCGGTGTTCGCCGCCGGCATCGCGTCGTGGTTCGTCAACAACCCGACCTGGCTGGCGGTGCAGCGTTACTTCATGGGGTTTGTGTTGGCGGCGCTGGCCGTGCGGCTGATGCTTGAGCAACGACGGACAGCGTGAACATGTGGATTGAACGGCTTGATGCCAGCCATGCCCTGGACTATCGGGCGTTGATGCTCGAAGCCTACGACCTGCATCCCCAGGCGTTTACCTCCACCGTGCGCGAACGCGCCACGATGCCGCTGAGCTGGTGGGAATCGCGCCTGAGCAACAAACTCGATGTGGTGTTCGGGGCGTTTGAGGAAGGGAAGCTGTCGGGCATCGTCGGCCTTGCCTTCGATCCTCGGGAAAAGGCCCGGCACAAGGCGACGCTGTTTGGCATGTACGTGTCCAGTCAGGTCCGCCAGCGCGGGCTCGGGTATCAACTGGTGCAGGCGGCGTTGACCGAAGCGCAAACCCACCCGGGGTTGAGGCTGATTCAACTGACCGTTACCGCCGGCAATGACGCGGCGTTCAGCCTGTACCAGCGTTGCGGCTTCATCCAGTTCGGCCTCGAACCACTGGCGGTGCGGGTGGGCGAGGACTACTTCGACAAGATTCATATGTGGCGCGAGATCTGAACCCACCACGATCCATATGCGACGCGAAATCTGAATCCACCACGATCCATATGCGACGCGAAATCTGAATCCACCACGATCCCCTGTAGGAGCCGGCTTGCTGGCGATGGCGGTGGATCAGTCAATATCAATGGCGCCTGATACACCGCCATCGCCAGCAAGCCGGCTCCTACAAGTCCGTGTTGTGCTAGCGGACGGCGCTGACCCCGTCCAAGGTCGAGAACGACGTGTCTTTTGCCGTCAGCAGGAAGTCGCGCATATACGGCGCATCCAGCATGTCCGCACGAACCGCCGCGTACAACGTCGCAAACAATCCCTTCTCGCCCAGCCGCTTGGCCTTCACGTAGCCCCGTGAACTGTATTCATGCAGCGCCCAGTGCGGCATGCCGCACACACCACGACCGCTGGCGACCAACTGCATCATCATCACCGTCAGTTCCGAGGTACGGACCTGGGCCGGTTCGATGTCGGCCGGCTCCAGGAAGCGGGTGAAGATGTCCAGCCGGTCACGTTCCACCGGGTAAGTGATCAGGGTTTCCGTGAGCAAATCCTCCGGAACGATGTACGCCTTGTTCGCCAAACGGTGCTGATTGGCAACCGCGAGCATGGCTTCATAAGTGAACAACGGCACATACGTGATCCCGGCCAGTTCCAGCGGATCGGAGGTCACCACCAGGTCCAGATCACCACGGGCCAACGCCGGCAGCGGCGCGAAAGAGAAGCCCGAGGCCAGGTCCAGCTCGACTTCCGGCCAGGCATCGCGGAACTGGTCGATGGTCGGCATCAGCCACTGAAAGCAACTGTGGCACTCGATCGCCATGTGCAGGCGCCCGGCGGTGCCACCGGCCAGCCGCGCGATATCACGCTCGGCGCCGCGCAGCAGTGGCAGGGTGGCGTCGGCCAGTTGCAGCAGGCGCAAACCGGCACTGGTGAAGCGCACCGGTTTGGTCTTGCGCACGAACAGCGGCATGCCCATGCGCTCTTCCAGTTCCTTGAACTGGTGGGACAGCGCCGACTGCGTCAGGTGCAGGCGGTCGGCGGCATCGACCAGGCTATCGGCTTCGCGCAAGGCGTGCAGGGTCTTCAAGTGACGGATTTCAAGCACCGGAGGGCTCCATGAGGAAAACTTGTGATCAACACGAAAAGGTTGAGTTTGTCTCATGTTGGGTTGGCTGTCGACAATAGCGCCATCTTTTACAAGGAGAAACTCACCATGGCTCTGGCCCACACACTTGGTTTTCCACGCATCGGCGCTGACCGCGAACTGAAAAAAGCCCTCGAATCCTACTGGAAGGGCGATCTCGATCAGGACGCGCTGAAGAGCGTCGGCCGCCAACTGCGCGCCACCCACTGGCAATTACAGAAAGACGCCGGCATCGACCTGCTGCCGGTCGGCGACTTCGCCTGGTACGACCAGGTCCTGACGCATTCCCTGACCTTCGGTGTAATCCCGGAGCGTTTCGACAGCGCCAAGAATGCCAGGGGCCTGCCGACGCTCGACACGTTGTTCGCCATGGCCCGTGGCGCCACCACCACTTGCTGCGGTGGCGAACACAGCAAAGCGCAATACGCCCAGGAACTGACCAAGTGGTTCGACACCAACTACCACTACCTGGTCCCGGAATTCAGCGCTGACCAGCAGTTCAAGCTGAGCTGGGAACAGCTGTTCGACGAAGTCGACGAAGCCAAGGCCCTTGGCCACAACGTCAAACCGGTGATCATCGGCCCGCTGACTTACCTGTGGCTGGGCAAGGCCAAAGGCAACGACTTCGACAAGCTCGACCTGCTGGAGCGCCTGCTGCCGATCTACGGTGAAATCCTCGGCCGCCTCGCGGCACAAGGTGTGGAGTGGGTGCAGATCGACGAACCGATCCTGACCCTCGACCTGCCGCAAGAATGGAAAAATGCCTTCGAGCGCGCCTACCACATCCTCCAGTATTCGCCGCTGAAAAAGCTGGTGGCGACCTACTTCAGCGGCCTGCAAGACAACCTCGGCCTGGCCGTCGGCTTGCCTGTACAAGGTTTGCACATCGATGCGGTGCGCGCCCCCGACCAACTGCTGCACGTGCTCGATCGTCTGCCGACCTACAAGATTCTTTCGGTGGGCCTGGTCAACGGCCGCAACGTCTGGCGCTGCGAACTGGAACCGGTGCTCGCACAACTGCAATTGGCCCAGGAACGTTTCGGCGACAACCTGTGGGTCAGCAGTTCCTGCTCGCTGCTGCACAGCCCGGTAGACCTGGAACGCGAAGACAAACTCGATCCGGAACTGAAAAGCTGGCTGGCGTTTGCGGTGCAGAAGTGTGGCGAAATCGCCGTGCTGCGCGACGCGCTCAACGATCCGCAATCGCCCAAAGTGCAAACCGCGCTGGCGCAAAGCCGGGCGATTCAGGCCAGCCGTGCCGAGTCGCCGCGTATTCACAAAGCTGAAGTGCAGGCGCGCATTAATGCCATCAGTGCAGCGGACAGCCAACGCCAATCGCCGTTCGCCAAACGCATCGAACAACAACGTGCGCGCTTGAAACTGCCGGCGTTCCCGACCACCACCATCGGCTCGTTCCCGCAGACCGGTTCGATCCGTCTGGCGCGACAGGCCTACAAGCAAGGCAAGCTGTCAGCCAACGACTACACCGACGCCATGCACCACGAAATTCGCCACGCCGTGCAAGTCCAGGAACGTCTGGGGCTGGATGTGCTGGTACACGGTGAAGCCGAACGCAACGACATGGTCGAATACTTCGCCGAGCAGTTGGACGGCTACCTGTTCACCCGCTTTGGCTGGGTCCAGAGCTATGGCTCGCGATGCGTCAAACCGGCAGTCATCTATGGCGACCTGAGCCGTCCGAAAGCCATGACGGTCGACTGGATCAGCTACGCGCAGAGCCAGACCGACAAGGTCATGAAAGGCATGCTCACCGGTCCTGTGACCATGCTGATGTGGTCGTTCCCGCGTGAAGACGTTTCGCGCAAAGTCCAGGCGCAGCAGTTGGCGTTGGCCCTGCGTGACGAAGTGGTCGACCTGGAAAGCGCCGGCATCAAGATCGTGCAGATCGACGAAGCCGCGTTCCGCGAAGGCTTGCCACTGCGTCGGGCGCAATGGCAGGAATACCTCGATTGGGCGGTGGAAGCGTTCCGCTTGAGCGCCTCCGGCGTGCGCGATGAAACCCAGATCCACACGCACATGTGCTACAGCGAATTCAATGATGTGATCAAGGCGATTGCCGACATGGATGCCGACGTGATCACCATCGAAACCTCGCGTTCGGACATGGAATTGCTGGAAGCCTTCGAAGCATTCGACTACCCGAATGACATCGGTCCGGGCGTCTACGACATTCACTCGCCACGGGTACCGGACACGGCCGAGATGGTCAAGTTGATGAGCAAGGCCGTGAAGCGCATTCCGGCAGAGCGGTTGTGGGTGAACCCGGATTGCGGTTTGAAGACCCGGGCATGGCCGGAAACTGAAGCGGCATTGGTGAACATGGTGGCGGCGGCGCGGCAACTGCGCAGTCAGCTGGCCTGACACCGTCCTTGTAGGAGCCGGCTTGCCGGCGATGGCCGCACCGCGATGATTAGCACTCACCGCGTTATCGTTCATCGCCGGCAAGCCGGCTCCTACAGATCGTTGCCTGCGCGACGAATACGACCGTTCAGCACTCTTCATCAAACTGTCACGTAACTGTGGCAGCGCGCTTCAACAAACTTCATCAGACTCGCGCTCTACTGGGGTTCTGCGTTTCGGTGTTTTTCATGCGTGCACGATTTTTATCAACGGCGGCCTTCCTGGCCGCGTTGTTCTTTGGCCTTCCGTCCTTTGCGGCGTCTCGATGCGATGTCAATGTTCCGACCGAACGGGTCGATCTGGCGCAGGTGAGCCTGGCGTACCAGAGCATCGGCCGCGCCTCCGATCCGGCGTTGCTGCTGGTGATGGGCCTGGGCGGGCAGTTGATTCACTGGCCGGACGAGGTGGTGGTTGCGCTGTGTCAGCAGGGGTTTCGGGTCATCCGGTATGACAATCGCGATGTCGGCCTGTCCACCTGGCGGCAATCGCCTGCCGACGCCAACCTGACCTTCGAAGTGCTGCGCTACAAACTCGGCTTGCCGGTATCGGCGCCGTATTCCCTGACCGACATGGCCGACGATGCGCTGGGTTTGATGGATGCCTTGCACGTCGAGCAATTCCACGTACTGGGCGCGAGCATGGGCGGGATGATCGCCCAGCACATGGCGGCCATGGCGCCGCAGCGGGTCGAGAGCCTGACGCTGATCATGACCAGTTCCGGTGCCGAAGGCTTGCCGGCGCCGAACGCGGCGCTGGTGCAGCTGCTTTCGCGGCGTGGCGCGCCGAATCGTGAGGTGGCGCTGGAGCAGCAGGCTGATTTGTTGGCGGCGCTGGGTAGCCCGTCGGTGAGTGATGATCGGCAAGCGCTGCTGCATCAGGCGGCGCAGTCCTATGACCGTGCGTTTAACCCCGAGGGCGTGAAGCGTCAGATCATGGCGATCCTCGCGGAGCCGAGCCGGGTAGCACTGCTCAATCAACTGCGGGTGCCGACGCTGGTGGTTCATGGCACTGCCGATCCGCTGTTGCCGGTAATGCATGGCGTGCACCTGGCGGCGCATATTCGTGGCAGCCAGTTGAAGCTGATTCCGGGGCTGGCCCATCGTTTTCAGGAAGCCTTCAAAGCGCCATTGCTTGCGGCGGTGCTGCCCTATTTGCAGGCCCATCGCGAGGACACTTCGCATTGGGCGCAGATCGATCCGGTGGCCGAACACAACCTCCTGTAACCCCCAACCGCGTAGGAGCGAGGCTTGCCCGCGAAGGCGGCCTGACAGCCAACCAATTTCTAGCAGATGTACTCAGACCCACAGGTGTATCGTTCAACTTTTCCGGCCCGTATCCAGCCTGCGAGGTGAGTGATGAGTACCCCCCTGAAAATCGATTTCGTCAGCGACGTGTCCTGCCCCTGGTGCGTTGTCGGGCTGTACGGCCTGACCCGTGCCCTGGATCTGCTGGGGGGCGAGGTCCAGGCCGAGATCCGCTTCCAGCCGTTCGAGCTGAACCCGAAGATGGGCCCGGAAGGGCAGAACATCACTGAACACATCACCGAGAAATACGGCTCGACCCCGGAGCAGTCGCAGAAGAACCGCGAAATGATCCGTGCGCGTGGCGCCGAAGTCGGGTTCGCCTTTCGCACCGACGGCAACAGTCGCATCTACAACACGTTCGATGCGCATCGGTTGTTGTTCTGGGCGGGGCTGGAGGGGTTGCAGTTCAATTTGAAAGAGGCGTTGTTCAAGGCGTATTTCACGGAGGGCGGCAATCCGTCTGACCACACTCAGTTGGTGCAGATTGCGCAAAGCGTTGGTCTGGAGCGGGAGCGGGCCGAGGCGATTCTGGCCTCGGACGAGTTCGCTAAAGAGGTGCGTGAGGAAGAGCAGTTGTGGTTGTCGCGGGGGGGGAGTTCGGTGCCGACGGTGGTGTTCAACGGGCAATATGCGGTCAGTGGCGGGCAGCCGGTGGAGACGTTTGTGGGGGCGATTCGGCAGATCATGAGTGAATCAAAAGGCGGGACTGTAAGCTGATCGCTTGGTTGACTGGATTGATTACTGTGGGTGCGGGCTTGCTCCCACGGTTTGGATGGGGGGCATATCCGTTGCTGCGGTAATGGCGGCTGACGGTTTCGCTTTTACAGCGAGTCACTTGGAAAAGCCCCAAGTAACCAAGGGCTCTTGCCCCTTTCGTTCGGTGCCTCGCCTAGGCTCGGCATGCCCTCGCTCCGGTCCTGCTCCGTGGGCCCGCCGCCATCGGCCATCCATGGCCGGGTTGCCCACTGCGCAGAACCTGCGCTCGGCCTCTCGAGGGGGCGCTCAGATCAAAAGCTGAAGGCGAGCTAACGCTCGGCCTGATGAGTGGTGAAAATCAAAAGCAAACGCGATTCCCTGTAGGAGCCGGCTTGCCGGCGATGGCGGTGGGTCAGTCGACGCATTTGTCGCCTGAAAGGACGCCATCGCCAGCAAGCTGGCTCCTACAAAGGAAATGCATATGCATTTGGATAAATACGACCCCCTGTAGGAGCCGGCTTGCTGGCGATAGCGGTGGGTCAGTCGACACATCTATCGCTTGAAAGGACGCTATCGCCAACAAGCCGGCTCCTACAGGGGTTGGTGTACATGTCGGGAATGAGTGAACGCAGCAGAGAAGGACAACGCGTACCCCCAAAGAGCCAGGTCGGCTTTCAGGCCGCCTCGGCTGCGGTGGCGGTAGCCGCCCCCTCGAGAGGCCGAGTGGAGGTTCTGCGCAGTGGGCAACCCGGCATGGATGCCGGGTTAGCCGCCCCCGGCCATGGATGGCCGATGGCGGCGGGCCCACGGAGCAGGACCGGAGCGAGGGCATGCCGAGCCTTAGCGAGGCACCGAACGAAAGGGGCAAGAGCCCTTTGGTTACTTTGGGGCTTTTCCAAAGTGACTCGCCGTAAGGGCGAAACCAATACCCGCCGTTACCCCAGCAACGGATATGCCCCATTCAAAGCCCACGGTTAGCGCCCAAGTGACCAGCATTGCGCCCCCACAGGCAGGGATCAGCGGACAATCTTGTCCACATGAATCCCCAGCTTCTTCAACCGATACCAGAAGCTGCGCTCGGAAATCCCGATCAACTGCGCCGCCGCTGCCTGCACGCCGTTGCTCTGTGCCAGCGCCGCCAGAATGTAGGTTTTTTCCACCTCGGCCAGCGCCGCTTCCAGGTCTGCCGGTACGCTGCCCTCAGCGATCAACGTGCCGCCGCCGTTGGCACTCGAAGCGAACAGATACGCCGGCAGGTCTTCCTCTTCAATCACCGCGCCCGAGGCGACAATGGTCGCCCGTTCCACGCAGTTCTGCAGTTCGCGAATATTCCCTGGCCATGAATACCGGGCCATGGCCTGCAACGCTTGCGCGCTGAAACCGCTGAAACGTTTGCCGGCCGCAGCCCCCAGCGTGTGGGCGAAATGCCGGGCCAGCGGCGCAATGTCTTCAACCCGTTCGCGCAGGGCCGGCAGCGGAATCGGGAAGACGTTGAGGCGGTAGTAGAGGTCTTCGCGAAACTCCTTGTTGGCCACCGCGTCCAGCAGGTTCTTGTTGGTCGCCGCGATCACCCGCACATCGACCTTGCGCTCGCGTGGATCGCCCACCGGTTCGATCACTCGCTCCTGCAAGGCCCGAAGGATTTTTGCCTGCAAGGCCAGCGGCATTTCGCCGATTTCATCGAGAAACAGCGTGCCCTTGTCAGCCTGCTGAAAACGCCCGACGCGATCCGCCACCGCGCCGGTAAACGCGCCTTTGCGGTGGCCGAACATTTCGCTTTCCAGCAGCCCCTCGGGGATTGCCGCGCAGTTCACCGCGACAAAAGGTTTGTCGGCGCGATTGCCGTGGGTGTGGATCGCCCGGGCGACCATTTCCTTACCGGTGCCGCTTTCGCCGGTCAGCAGAATGGTCGCGTTGCTTTCGCGCACCGAGTCGATGGCGTGCAACACCCGTCGAAAGCTTGGGCTGTCGCCGATCAGGCTGTCGATCTGCCGGTGTTCGTCGAGCTCGGCGCGCATGCGCTGGTTGTCTTTGAGGATGTCGCGAAATTGCAGGGCCTTGTTGACGGTGATGTCCAGCTCATCAATGTCGAACGGCTTGGCGATGTAGTCGAAGGCGCCGTTGCGCATCGACTGCACGGCGTTTTTCACCGTGCTGTAGGCGGTCATGACGATCACCGGCAACTGCGGAAAACGGCTTTTGATTTCTGCCAGCAGTTGCGGGCCGTCCATGCCGGGCATGCGCCAGTCGCTGATCACCAGGTCGATGTCTTCGCACTCCAGCACCTTGAGCGCGTGCAGGCCGTTGCCGGCGGTGAACACCACAATGCCGTTCTGACTGAGCGCCGAGGCCAGCAGGTCGCAGAGCTTGGGCTCGTCGTCGACCACCAGTACGTTATGTGTCATCGCTGCCCTCGTCGAAGTCTTCACCGTTGGCCGGAATGTACAGGGTGAATGTGGCCCCGGCATCTTTTTCACTGACGCATTCGATGCGCCCGTCATGACTCTCCATGATCGAGAACACCTTGGCCAGACCCAGCCCGGTGCCCGAGGCCTTGGTGGTGACGAACGGTGTGAAGATCCGTTCGAGCATGTCCGGTTCGATGCCTTGGCCGGTGTCGCTGATGCTGATCACCGTGTAGTGCCGGTCGCTGCTGATGCCCAGGGTCAGCCGCCCGCCGTCGGGCATGGCGTCGATGGCGTTGACGATCAGGTTCAGCCCGGCCTGCTTGATTTGCCGCGCGTCGGCGTAAAGCGTCGCGGTGGGCGATTGATCATCGATTTGTACATCGATGTTGTGGCTGGCCAGCTCCGGCGCGCAGAAGCCAACCAGTTCATCCACCAGCGGGCGGGCCAGTTGGGTCGAGCGCATCGGTGCGCTGGGTTTGGCGAAGTCGAGGAAGTCGGTGATCAGGTCGTTGATCCGGCTGACTTCGCTGACCACGTATTCCAGATGACGCTTGTCGGTCTCGGGCAAATCGGCGCGTCGGTGCAGCAGTTGCGTGGCGGTTTTGATGATGCCCAGCGGGTTGCGGATTTCATGGGCCAGGCCCATCGCCACTTCGCCCAGCGCATGCAGGCGGTCACGCCGACGCAGTTGCGATTCCAGATGCTGCAACTCGCCGAGGCGTTCGCTCATGTGGTTGAAGGTGCTGCTCAGTTCCGCCAGTTCGTCGCCGCCGGTGACCGGCAGGCGTTGGCGATAATCCCCGGCGATCACCGCTTGTACGCCTTTGGACAGCCCGCGCAACGGCTTGGTCAGGCGCTGCGACACCAACCAGCCGACCGCCAGGGACGCCGCCGAGCTGAGCAGGAAAATCAGGATGAACAGGTTGCTCTGATTGACCAGCCCGACCAGGCTGGTGTGGCGCAGCAGGCCGCTGAAAATCACCCCTTGCAGCTCGCCGTTTTCGTTGAGGATCGGCCGGTAGATACCGCTGTAGCGGTTGGTGAACTGTTCGATCGGCTGTTTGGTGCTGCGCAGGATTTGTTCGATTTTTTCCGGTACGGCCGCCGGGTGGTCCTCGAAGCGCTGGGTGGAAAAAATCTCCGAGAAGTCATTGGCCTTGGCCAGATACAGGCGCAGGTCCAGCGAGTGCACGTCGGCCACGCTGGTGAGGAAACTGTTGTCGAGGTAGGTGGCGATCACCAGTTTGTAATCGACGCCGTCCTGATCCGTTTCGAAGGTCGAGACTACCGTGCCGGTCGCCACGCCACCGACTTGCAGGGTTTGCAGCACCGCCTTGGGCGCGGTGCTGATCTGGCGGACGATGTCGTCGGCGGCGGTGCTGAACACCACTTTGTGATCGCTGGTGCGCACCAGCGCCACGACGTCGATGCCCATGGAGTCGGCGATGTCGGTGGTCAGCTTGTCGTGTTTGTTCGCCAGCCGATCGGTGGGCGGGCGCGTGTAACGCAAGAACAGCTGCGCGACCCGGGCGTTGTCGCGCAGGATTTCGCTGATCTCGTCCTCGACGATCTTGGTCGATTCCTGCAGCCAGATGCGTACGTTGCTGTCGAAAATCTGCGACAGCGTGGTGGCCGCCAGTTCGGCGGCGATCATCGTCGGAATGACGCTGACCAGCCAGAACGCCAGCACCAGTTTGCGCTGCAGGCTCCAGCCGGAGAGGGCGAAAGGTCGAGCGTTGGTGCGTGAGTCTTTGGTCATTGTGCTTCGCTTATTGCTGCTCGCTGATCGCGGCTGCCATGGCAGGGTCGGAACGGTCCGGTCGGATAAACAGTTTCACCACACGCAACAGGCTGTCGAGCAAGCGGTTGCGATGGCGGAAAAACACGGTGTTGCCGGTAAACGAGCAACCCAGGCGCAGCTTACTGGCATAACCGGCCTGGCCGCACGCGTAGATCGGGATGCCGTGCTCAATACAGTAGTCGACATTGGCCAGCCAGCTGCGCACGTAGAGATTGTGTTCACGGGTCCGGGCCAGGTCGTGGGCGAAGAACTTGTCGACCAGTCGCAGTTCGTCGAACAACACAAGGTTGAACGCCACCAGCTCTTCGCCGACCCAATACAACACGCACGCGGCACGTTCATCGAGGTGTTCCAGGACCTGGCGGAAGTAGCCGGGCGGCAGGCGTTCGAAAGTCAGGTCGCTGCGGCTCAGCGTGGCCTCGTAAAGCGCCATCATGCGCGGCAGCAGGTCATCGACCGAGCGCCGCCATTCGATGCGCGGCCCCTGGCCACGCAGGGTGCGGCGCAGGTCTTTGCGGGTGGATTTGCCGAGCGTGCCGAGGTAGGCGTCCACCGAGCCAAAACGGATCGGCAGCTCGGCGCTGGGCAGCCCGGGCATGCTTTGCAGACCCGCGTCCTGACACACCTGCAACCATTGCGGGTCGCGGTGAGAGGCATCCTTGACGGCCAGCAAACCGACCCCGGCCTGATCGGCATCGTGGCGCGCCAGCCGTAATAATTGCTGAAGCAGGTCCACGCGTCGGGCCGGTTCGATGTGCGGCGCGGTCCCGACATGGCACTGCTCGGCCACCGGCGAACCGAGGGCATACAGGTGCACGTCGAACAGCCCCGGCCACACACGGCGCAGCCGTTCACTGATGCGTTTGCCCAGCCCCTGAACCGTGGTGTCCAGCGAGTAAGCGGTGGTGAACGCCACGGCCGCCGCGATCAGTACCTCGTCTTCGTACAGCGCCAGATAGCGCCATTGAAAGTCTGCGATGCCGGCCCGTTCAACCGCCCGGTAGTAATTCCAATCCTCCAGCTCGGCAGGGAAACAGACATTCCAGGCATCGCGGTCGATGGCCTCGATCGTCGAAAAGGCAAGGGCTGTGATCACATCGTTTCCTTGAGTCAGGCCAGTTGCCGATAGTCCTGGCGCATGGGTTTGGGGGCGCAGCGCTGTTGAATGAAACGTTGCCGGATGAAGTCCGCGCTGAGCTCCACCACGCGGCGGTATTGCAGGTCGACGGTGATCATGTGGTAGCAGTCGTCGAGCAGCACCTTCACCACCGGACCGCCGAGTTTGCGTTCCACATAATCGGCGTTCCAGCGGCTGGTGATGTCGTCTTCGCGCGAGTGCAGCACCAGCGTTTGCGTGGTGATCTGCGGCATGCGTTTTTTCACCGCCGCCACCAGTCGATGCAGTTCCCGGACACTCACCCCGGACATGGTCAGCAGCCCGGCGTTGCTGCTTTCTCCGGCCTTCATCTGCCGTTCGACGACCGCTCGCAAGCGTTCGTCCTTGATGCCGAAAGGTGATTTTTCGTTGAAGCGGCACAGGTGCACACCAAACGGAATCGCCATCAGCAACGGCGTGAGCACGGCGACCTTGGGCATGTTCCAGCCGTCGTAGCGCAGGGTCGTCGAATACAGCAACAAACCTTCGATCTGCCCCGGATGCTCGGCGGCGAGGTACATCGACAGCACCGCGCCCATCGACAAACCGCCGACGAACACGTGCTCGTGTTTGCGCCGCACGCCGATGAAGGTATTGCGTGCGCTCTCGTACCAGTCACGCCAACCGGTGGCTTGCAGGTCGGCGTTGTCTCCGCAGTGCCCGGCCAGCGTCGGCACGTAGACCGTGCAGCCCGCCTTGGCCAGGCCGATGGCGACCCGACGCAACTCGGTCGGGGTGCCGGTGAGGCCGTGGATCAACAACACCGCGACCTCCCCGCTGCCGAGAACGAAACCGGCGCTGCCTTCGCCCATGTCGATCTCTTGCTCGTTCATCGTGTCATCGCCCGATGCAGCAAGCGGTCGAGCAGGGCGATGCCCAAATCGATTTCCGGATAGCTGATTTCCAGCGACGGCGCGAGGGTGATGACGTTCTTGTAGTAACCGCCCACATCGAGAATCAGGCCCAGGCGTTTGCCGTCGATTTCGATGTCGCCCTTCATGCCTTCTTCCACCATGAAATCGAGCGTGGCCTTGTCCGGCGTGAAACCGTCCGGACCGCAGATTTCGCAGCGTAGCGCCAGGCCCAGGCCGTCGACGTCGCCGATGATCGGGTAGCGTTTCTGCAAGTCTTTCAAGCCTTCGAGGAAGTACTTGCCCTTGTTCATGACCATCGCGCCGTAGTCGACTTCGCTGGTCATCTTGAACATTTCCAGGCCCACCGCCGTGCCCAACGGGTTGGAGGCGAACGTCGAGTGGGTCGAGCCTGGCGGGAAGATTTTCGGGTTGATCAACTCTTCTTTTGCCCAGATGCCGCCCAGCGGGTTGAGGCCGTTGGTCAGCGCTTTGCCGAAGACGATGACGTCGGGTTTGACGTCGAAGTGCTCGATCGACCACAGCTTGCCGGTGCGATAGAAGCCCATCTGGATTTCGTCGACCACCATCAGAATGCCGTGCTGGTCGAGCACATGCTTGAGTTCGCTGTAGAAGTTCATCGGCGGAATCACGTAGCCGCCGGTGCCCTGGATCGGCTCGACGTAGAACGCGGCGTATTCGCTCTGGCCGACTTTCGGGTCCCAGACGCCGTTGTATTCGGTCTCGAACAGGCGGGCGAATTGCTGCACGCAATGGCTGCCGTATTCTTCCTTGGTCATGCCTTTCGGGCCACGGAAGTGGTACGGGAACGGGATGAAATTGGCGCGCTCGCCGAAGTGGCCGTAGCGGCGGCGATAGCGGTAGCTGGAGGTGATCGACGACGCGCCGAGTGTACGTCCGTGGTAACCGCCCTCGAACGCGAACATCAGGCTCTTGCCGTTGGTGGCGTTACGCACGACTTTCAGTGAGTCCTCGATGGACTGCGACCCGCCGACGTTGAAGTGCACGCGACCGTCGAGGCCGAATTTTTTCTTCGCGTCGACCGCGATCATTTCCGAGAGCTCGATCTTGCCTTTGTGCAGGTACTGGCTGGCGATTTGCGGCAGGGTATCGATCTGCTGTTTCAGCGCATTGTTCAGGCGCGGGTTGGCGTAGCCGAAATTGACCGCCGAGTACCACATTTGCAAATCGAGGTAGGCCTGGTCTTCGGTGTCCCAGACGTAGGAGCCTTCGCATCGGCTGAAGATACGCGGCGGGTCGATGTAGTGAACGGTGTCGCCGTAGGAGCAGTATTTGGCTTCTTTATCCAGGAGGATCTGGTCTTCTGCAGTAGCGATTCGAATATCAGACATGGTGGAGGAGTTCCTGTGTTTCAACGTTGAAAGAGGTGGCATTGGCGGCGTTGGCGCTTGGCAGCAAGGCCAGCAACGCAGGCAGTTCGGCGAAGCTGTCAAAGCGTGCGTAAGCGATGCCGTTGCGCTCGCAGTGCTCGGCCAGGCGATCCTTGGCGAACACGAAATCGGCGGTGGCGGCCACGCACATGTCGGACTGGCCGTCGCCGATCACCAGCACCCGTTTGGTGCTGGGGGTGGACTTGCATTTGCAGTTGCCGGAGGCGGCGCGGCAGGCGTCGCTGGCATGCGGGAAGTCGATGCGCCAACTGTCGTGATCGAGTTGGCGCAGGCGATTGGCGAGGATCGGCAAGAGGCTGACGTAGTTGCGCGCCAGGATCCGTGCGATGCCTTGTTCGATGCCGTCGCTGACCACTTCGAGGGAGGCGCCGAGGCCGATTACGTGGTCGACGAAGTCGGGGAAGTCCGGGTCGATCTCGACCGTGTCGAAGAACCCGAGCAGCTCGGACGGTGTGGCCTTGACCAGCGAGAGCTGGCGGCTGAGGCATTCACGGGAACCGATGTCGCCCGCCAGCCACTCGTTTTCAATCGCTTCCCAGCTCGGGTCGGCGAACTGTTGGAGGATGCTGTCGATCACGTCGGTGCGGGTGATGGTCCCGTCGAAATCACACACGATATGCCAGTCAATCATCTGCGTTACCTATCTTGTAAAAAGTGTGCGCCGGGTGTGCTGTCTGCGCTGCACAAGGGGTAGAGCAGGGACTGTGCCAACCGGGTTTGGCCCAGCGGGGGCGGGGTTCTGGCGTGTGTTCGTGTCTTCGAAGCTACAATTTTTGTAGGTCGCTACAAACAACATGAGTGCTTGCGCCGGGAGCGCGATCCGGGGATTGATGCGCGCATGTCCCGTTCAAGGAATTGCCTCATGTCGAGGATTACTGTTGCTCTATTCGCCGCGCTGACGTGCCTTTCGGCCAACGTTTCAGCAGACGGCATCACCGGCGAAGCAGGAGTTGGCCTCAGCTATCAGCCGCACGACCCAACCGGCAGCCGTTACGAAACCCGGCCCGTGCCGTACCTCGATCTGGACTGGGGCGATGTCAGCCTGAGCACCGATGACGGGCTGACCTGGGACGCGTTCAACGCAAGTGGCTTCAGCGCCGGGCCGTTTCTGAATTACCTGCCGGGACGGACCTCCAACGGTGAGCTGCAAGGCTTGCGCGATGTGCCGGACATGGGCGAAGTGGGCGGGTTTGTGCAGTACGCGCCGGCTGACTTCTGGCG
>NZ_JAGYGF010000065.1:0-33057 GCF_019947305.1 Pseudomonas sp. BF-RE-21
CCTTTATCCCCACCCCCCAAACTCCTACATTGAGCTCCAACACCTACCCATCATCCCGATGAGCAGGTCACTGGAGATCTTCCTCATGCCTTTTGTAAGCGTACGCATTACCCGCGATGGCGTTACCTCTGAGCAGAAAGCTCAGGTGATCGCTGAAATCACTGAAACACTGGAGCGCGTCCTCAAGAAGGACCCGCACCTGACCCACATCGTGATCGAAGAAGTCGACACCGATAACTGGGGCTACGCCGGCATCTCTACCACCCAGTACCGCAAGCAACTGGCTGAGAAGGAGGGCAAGTCGTGACTGCGTCGGTCTCCATCGATTTCGTCTCCGACGTGGTGTGCCCTTGGTGTGCATTGGGCGCGACGGCGTTAGAGCAGGCGATTGAGAACGTGTCGGGTGAAGTCTCGGTGGAGCTGACCTACAAGCCGTTCGAGTTGAACCCGAACATGCCGCCTGAAGGCGAGAAAGCCGTCGAGCACTTGATGCGCAAATACGGGCGCACCGCTGAAGACGTCGCCGCCGGCAAAGCGATGCAGATCGCTCGTGGTGAAGCACTCGGTTTCAAGTTTGACCTGGAGAAGCGCACCCACTTCTACAACACCTTCGATGCTCACCGTCTGCTGTTGTGGGCGTTACAGGAAGGGCGGCAGGTCGCACTGAAGAAGATCCTGCTACGCGGTTACTTCACCGACGGCCAGAACCCGAGTGATCGCGAGACGCTGGTTCGACTGGCAGCCGAAGCGGGGCTGGATGCCGCGGCGGCTCAAGAGGTGTTGGCGTCCGGAGCGTTCGCCAAAGAAGTGCGTGAGCTGGAAGCTTTTTACCAGCAGCACGGCATTAATTCGGTACCGGCCATGATCCTCAACGGTCGGCACCTGGTGTCCGGTTCGCAGTCGGTCGAGTACTACGAACAAATGTTGAGACAAATGGCGAAGGAACCCGCCGAAGCCTGATTACTTACTTTTCAAACCATCATTTATTAGTAGAGGTTCATCATGAGCAATTCGAAAAAAGTCATCGTTATTACTGGCGCTTCCCAAGGTCTCGGCGCCGGCATGGTTAAAGCGTTCCGTGATCTGGATTACAAAGTTGTCGCCACTTCCCGTTCGATCAAGCCATCCACCGATCCGGACATCCTCACCGTGGCCGGCGACATCGGCAACCCTGAAGTCGCTCAACAAGTGATCCGCGAAGCCATCGCACGTTTCGGCCGCGTCGACACCCTGGTCAACAACGCCGGTATCTTCGTCGCCAAACCGTTTACCCAGTACACCGCTGAAGACTACGCCAATGTGCTGTCGGTGAACCTGAACGGCTTCTTCTACATCACCCAACTCGCGATCACCGAGATGGAAAAACAAGGCAGCGGCCACGTCGTCAACATCACCACCAGCCTGGTCGACCACGCAATCGACGGCGTGCCATCGGTACTGGCTTCGCTGACCAAAGGTGGCTTGAACGCGGCGACCAAATCCCTGGCCATCGAATACGCCAAGCGCGGGATTCGGGTCAACGCGGTTTCCCCTGGCATCATCAAGACGCCGATGCACGGTGAGGAAACCCACGCAGCGCTGGGCGCTCTGCACCCGGTCGGGCACATGGGCGAGATCAGCGACATTGCTCAGGCGGTTGTTTATCTGGATAGCGCCAATTTTGTTACCGGCGAAATCCTGCATGTGGATGGCGGGCAGAGCGCGGGTCACTAAGACCGGCTTTTCCAAACGGCGGAAACAACAAAGCCCTCGAATGAGGGCTTTGTTTTGCAGAGTCGAAAATAAATCCGACTCCTGTTTGTTGTTTTTTATGTGCCGCGTTCTAATCAATCGGGTCGAGTTGGTCTAGTGCCCGGTTCACCGAGATCTCCGCCAGCATGATGATTTGGTGAATACCCAGCAGGGAGTTGCGACTAGTGCCCGTCTCTCGGTCTGCCACATCCATGGTGATAACACTGGCGGATGCCAGCGCCTCGCTTGAAAAGCCCAGCAGTTCTTGAACATCGACTTTCGGGTTGGCGATGAACATTGTGGAAGGCTGCGCGGGATGGCTTTGATGTCTGCGATGGAGGCGTGGTGATCATCGTCGTCGCGGTTGGTCGCTTCATCGGGCTTTTGTGTATCGGGGCTTTCGTTCGGAGATGCGTTTTCTGCATCCGGGGGATCAGGGGTTACCTTACGCATATGCTGATAGTCCTGTCGGGTGCCAACCCTTTCCGCCGCTAAGCGAAAAGGGTGGCAGCTGCACGCAGGTTAGCGGACCGGGGACCATCAGCAAAAGCCGGCGCGCCCGAGGGCGCCCTACGTGCAGCCACCATCAAACCGAAGGCATTGAAACGCCTGTGCGATGGGTGCACTTGCAGCCGATGGAACGCGGGCCGCTAAACCCGACCACTGATGAGCAGTGGCAGGTCCACGATAGAACCCGGGCAATAGCCGCACAAGCCGGCGGATTCTGGGGTAACTGTAGGCAAAGCCGCAAGGTTTTGTAGCTTTCAGGAAGTGACGCGAATCAGCGTTAAACAAGCACCACCAAACAAGCTGTACATCCCACGTACAAGCCTTTCAAGGGAGTATTTCCACCGAGCGATTAGGAAATCTCCGACGACGTTCCACCGATTGAACTGTATCGGTGTGCTCGGGCGACGACGGTATGATGCCCAACCAACGTTCACTATCAAGGCAACCGTGACCGAAGTATCCCTGAACCTGCCGGAAGACCTTTCAAACGCTCTCGCCGATCTGGCCAGGATGAATGGCCAAAGTGTGAGCCACTTGGCGACGGACGTTCTTCGCGACTACATCGAGCACGAGAGGACACTGACTGCGCAGATCGAACTGGCGGTAGAGGAGGCAGATCAGGGTAAATTCGCTTCCGATGATCAGGTAGCGGCGATGCGCGCCCGGCGCTGGAGCAGGAATGCGGGTTGAGTAGCTGGAAAAAGCCCTCAAAAACCTGGAAGAAGCTAGACAAGCTGTTGGTATTCCCAGCCCTGGGCCGGAAAGGTCGAGTCAGAAACACACGCGAATGGGCAGTACCCAATTGTTCCTATCTCATTCCCTACCGGGTACGCGGTGATCGCCTGCAAATCCTCGGGGTGTTTCACACACGGCAACGCCCTCGTACCAAGTGGTGAGAGCAAACCCCATAAACAACAAAGCCTTCGTATTTCTACTAGGGCTTTGTTTTGTATGGTGCCGGCACCAGGAGTGGACCCCAACTGAACGAGGGTCGGACTTACTTTTCATCATTGGAAATAAATCTGTCCCTATTTCTGAAGAAAGGGGGCACTGATAGAAAATAAATCTGTCCCCTTTTTGGCCCCGCGAATTCTGAGTAACTGTCACTGAAACTGTTACCAGTCTCGCTTGATGCTACCTCGATATTGCTGGAGGCCTTGAAAATAGTGGAGCGGGTGAAGGGAATCGAACCCTCGTTATCAGCGTGGGAAACCTAAGGCTTCCGTGAGCTTTCTCGTGACTACCGGCTACTTCTTGGTGGCCGGTTTTTGTTTTCTTCGTGCTTGAGGAGTTGGGGGGCTATCCAGAATGTCCTCAAACGCACTTTCTTTTGAACTTTCCGCCTCAATGATATTTCTAGAGTTTTCTATATTGTGAAATATCTGCTGTTCAAGCTCTCTTAGTTCATTTCTAAGGAGGTCAAGATTAAGAACTTTAAGCAAGTCCCGTAGCTTGATTTTTTGAGTCTTGGTTTTACTTTCAATCATAGAGCCTGACATCTTAAATGCTGCTTCGATTTCAGAGTCGTGAGCGTTATGTATCATATCCATTGTCGCATTCATTAACGATGAGAGAATTTCTTCTTCTAGTTCATTTCTGGCTGTGCGCGAAATTCCCCATGATGTTAGGCTTTTATCTCGGATGCCAACTTCTGGGTAAAAGCTTAGATTGTTAATGTAGTCTGGAAGTTTGCTTTCGTCAGAGTCATTTAGGACTTCGAAAAGTTCAGTGTGTGCTTGCACCATGGTTTTGAGATAGTAGTCTTTTGCGAATCGAGGTTGATCGATTACGCTTAGGAAGCTTAATACTGGCTGCCACCGTCTATATTTGGTGGCAGCTGCAGAATAAAAAATCTCCGCTCTGACGTCTGGCAACTCTTTGACAAATGCCGCTGCATGGTAATCTAAAATGCTTTTATGTAGAAAAGTTGTTAGGTCTAATCCTTCTTCAATGAGTAAGCACGCTACTTTAGTTATATCGTGCCGAAAGCAATCGATATCACACTTACACTCGGGCGCATATTTTAAGGCGTGATCGAAAGCTTTGTTAAACTGTGATCGGGTCAGAGAGCGCCCACCACCTGTCTGCACGGCCATAAAGCAAAAGGCATCAAAGAGCTGCCTCAATTGGCGTTCAGACAGTCCACTGTGGTGTTGTCTGTTAAAGCCCGCTTTTAGCTTGTCATGTTTGGTAAATACAATGCCAAACAATTTATCAAAAAACTCTGCAAGGCTTAGCGGGATCTCTTTCTCTGTTTGATAGACTACGATTACTAAGGTGAGCATTAAGGGGGTGGATATAATCCCCTTAATATTGGGTGGGCATGAATGAAGTGCGCTGACTACATCAGTTCGTTTATCAATTGATGGTATCAGTTTTTTTACAAACGGGTCATAGTCTTCTGGTATTAATGGTACTAGACGTAATACTCTGAAGCCTACAAGATTTTGTATGCTGCTTTGCGGTCTGCTGGATATGATGATTTTGAGGTCGGAGAATCTTGTTTGCAATGAGTCTATGTCAACGATTATGTCAGTGATGCACTCTTCGGGTATTTCATCGAACCCATCGAGCAATAGTATTATTTTTCCTGACGAGGCTAGATGGTCAAATGTTTCGCTGTTCTCAGGAATACCGACACTTTTAAAGTAATTTTCAATAATCGCCTGGAGGTTACGTTTAGGTGATATGTTTCTCAGTTCAAGAAATATAGGTATTTCACTGATCGCCTGAGTATTCAAAAGCGAGCAGGCCAAATGTCTCATAAAAATGGATTTGCCTTGCCCTACAATTCCCTGAATTATGAGGTTGCCTTCAGGTAGTTCTTGGATGGAACTGATTATCAAAGATTGGTCCCCTACGCCGAGCTTTGACGGGTAGTAGAACTTTTTAAGCGAGACCTCATCCTCGGCGGACCAGATCGTTTTCACCTTGTCGATTTTCATTAGCGTGGTGGCGAGCTTTTTTGTCCCCGCAGCCGTCGACAGCTTCTCTAGAGCTTGCTTGACCTGACCTTTAGCTCCGTCGTAGAGATCTTTAAATGCCGGAGCAAGCAAGCGCGAAAGCAGGGTGATGGTCAATACAGTGGCGGACATGCTATTTCCTTATAGGGGCACTAGATCAATGGCTACTTCTTGGAAGGCTAACGCATTTCTCTGAACGCAACGGTGTAGAGCGGTATAGAGCGTTGCATTTTGGCTAAAGCTGAACGCTTTGGAGATGATCCCGCTTGGATCGCTGCTTATTACGTATATTGTTACGTTCGATCCAAAAAAAAAGGGCCTGCATCGCTGCAAGCCCTTCTTTTATATGGTGCCGGCACCAGGAGTCGAACCCGGGACCTACTGATTACAAGTCAGTTGCTCTACCAACTGAGCTATACCGGCGTGTTAGGGCGACGATTATAGCGATTGGGTTGGTTCTGTAAACCCCTGAATTCAGACTATTTTTACGCAGCCGTCAGACCAGCCCCACAGACGCATCTGCGGGGCTGGCCAGCGAAGCATCACACGCCGTTTTTAACCGCGTTGATCAGGTCCTGACTCAGCACCTGCGCAGGCGCCACTTGCACGCTTTGCGTATAGAACGGCGGCAGGTTCTGGGCCAGTGTCGACAACGCTTGCGCGGTGGTGTTGCCCGGCAGCAACACGTATTGCAGGTTGGACGGATAGCTCTGCGGCACAGGGCCTTCCATGGTCGAACCGTACGCGCCGAAGGTCATCACGGCCTGGGGCGTTGTTGGATCGGGGGCATAGAGGAAGACGAAGGTGCCGTACTTCGGATGGGTCAAGTATTGCGCTGCCTGTTCGCGAACCACCGGATCGGGGTCGTTCATCAGGGTCCAGCGCATGACCGCATAGCTGCGGGTCGTTTCCATGAACGCTGTACGAATCGGCGACTGGTTCTCGACGCCTCCCAGGCACACCAGCAGGTTACCGAACGGGTCGATCAGCGCCACTGAGTTGAACACCGTGCTTTGCTGCGCGGTTTTCAGCAGGGGAGGCGCGAGTTCGGCGCCGGGATCCCGTGGGTTCGCCGATTGCACGGTCAGCGCAAACGGACTGAGTGCCGTGAGTGCCTGGCGCACTTTGCTGTTGGCCGGCAGGGTGGCGGGGTTTTGCAGTTGATCCGGCGGCAGGCCGCTGTTGTTGCTGGCGTCGCGCACCGTGTTGACGCTGGCGGAGAAGATCGAGCTGCACAGGAAATACGCCGCCGAATCGATGGTCTGGCCGCCGAACACCGGGCTGTTCGAACCCTGATAGGCGCGGCTGACTGGCGCTGCAATCGCGTAATAGCCCCAGGTGTTCTGCGCCTGCTGGCGGATCTGCGGCGGCAGCGATGGGAAGGTGAACTGGCTGTTGTAGTTGATACCCGCGTAGTCATCGATCGCACTGACGGCGACGTTGAATCCTGCGGTCAGCAGCGAACCGGCGCACATGGCGCACGGGTCGAGCGTGGTGACGACGGTCAGTTGATTGGGCGGTGGCAGGTTCAGTGGTGCGACGTTTTCGTAGTACCAGTCCACCAGTTGCCGTTCGCCGTGGGCGGTCGGGTCGTGGGGTAGAAAGTAAGTCGTGCCGCCGCCAGGGAAAGGCATCAGCACGTTGTTGTGCAGCGCGGCGATGACCTCGCCCGTTGCGTTGTTGATGATGGCGCCGCCCACCGCGAAGGTTTGCTGCAACGCAGCGACAATGGCTTCGTTGGCGACGGTATCGACGGCTTCCTGTGCACTGTTCAATGTGCTCATGTTTTCCCAGCTCCTTGCTGTCCCTGACATCAGAGAATTCTGACGCTTGGCAAAGATAGTTGAGGATTTCCGGGGCGTTTATGTTCTTTTGAATTAATGCTTATGCACAACGGCGAATGCGATGCACGCGGTTAAGATCGAAAATGTGGATCCAGTCTCATTTTCTCGCAAATGCCTGTTTTTCCGGTTTTTTATTCGGGTGTACGAAAATTGAACAGTTTGGTTTCAGCCCTGAAACAGGCGTAAACATTGGATCCACGATATTTCATCAACAGAGTTATCCACAGGCTGTGGCTGTTTTAGGCGCGTTCCGCCAGCAACAGGAAGTTACGCGGCGTAAGTGGGGTTTCACAAAAGGTGCCGAGGCGAACGGTATAACCCTGCTCAGAGAGGAAAAGTGCTCGATCAAGGTTCAGCCAAAGCTCCAGCGGACGTCGGAAAAGTCCGCGCAGCAGTTCCAGATTGCGCACTTCGGCCAGTCGCTGCCAGCCGGCGGCTTCGAGCGCTGACCAGTCTTGCGGGCCGACTGTGGATAACTCTTTGAATGCGGCCAGATGGTGGCAGTAGTCGGCGAAAGATCTGTCCAGCCAGGCGCTTGGCAGGGAAGGCGTGGGCAGGTACTCATCAACACCGCGCAGTTGCCGTTGCAGCAAATCGAAGGCCAGGCGACGGGCCATGGACGTGTCGCGCTGACGTCGGACGCGTGCACCGGCGGTGACGGTTTCGCTCATCGGGAGTGAGAGATCGTCGAGTGACAGCTGTAGGTCGGAGCGCAAACCGACGGAGGAAACTGGCTGGTATGCAGGAAGACTGATCCTGTTATAGCAACACGGCGCAATGGCCATTTGTTTGCACCCGGCGGCGCTGGCGAGCTGGATCAATCGCACATGCAGATCGCCACAGGCATGCAGTGCGACCGGTGTGTGATCGGCGTTCAGCAAAGAGGCGGCGCCAGGCGCCAGCACATCCTGCTCGACATGCAGCGCATGCAGTTGATGGCGCTGACTGAGCGCCTGACCGCCTAGCACCAGTGCAGGATCATGTTCCAGGCACGTGAGCTGCTGACCGGTTTGCAGCAGGCGTCGACCCAAGTGGCCTTTACCCGAGCACCAATCCAGCCAATGCATCGGTGGCGCAGCAAACGACAACCGGCTGGCAAACGCCTCGATCTGCTGCCACTTGCGCCCCGGCACATCGACATTCAACCGATGCCCTGCGATCTCCAGCGTGTGTGCCGGCAGCTCACCCACCGAACCCAGCTCAAGGGATAGCGCCGCCAGCGAAGCAAACGGTTCCGGCGCATCCAGAAGGCAAGGTTGGTTATGACTGTTTTCCGCGTCTTCCAGTGACCGCCCGCGTAGCCATTCAGCCAGCTCCGGGTAGGACGCTTCCCAAGGAAGTTGCAGATGAGTAAACGGTCGCGGCTTCCACAGCGCCTGATGCTCGATCAGAAAAGCATCCAGCGCCATGAAGCGGGCGAGCAGGGCCTCGCCCGTCAACACGCGGGAATCAACGCCCTTGGCAGGCATCGACGCGCAACCAGCGCTCCAGCAGCTTGAAGCCGCGAACCAGCACGTAAGCCATCAGCAGGTAGAACATGCCTGCGGCGAAGAAGATCTCCACCGGCAAATACGTCCGGGCAATGATGGTGCGAGCCATGCCGGTCAGTTCCAGCAGGGTCACGGTACTGGCCAGCGCGCTGGCCTTGAGCATCAGGATCACTTCGTTGCTGTACGCCGGCAGGCCGATGCGCGCCGCTCGCGGCAGGATGATGTAGAACAGCGCTTTCGCCCGGGACATGCCCAGCGCCCGCGCCGCTTCGATCTCGCCCGGTGGGATCGCCTGGATCGCCCCGCGCAGGATCTCGGCGATGTAGGCTGCGGTGTGCAAGGTCATGGTCGCCGTGGCGCACCAGAACGGATCGCGCAGGTACGGCCACATCGAGCTGTTACGGATCGCATCGAACTGCGCGAGGCCGTAGTAGACCAGGAACAGCTGAACCAGCAACGGCGTGCCGCGGAAAAAGAAGATGTAGCCGTAGGGAAATGCCCGCACCCACCACAGGCGCGACGAACGTGCGATGCCCAGCGGAATCGCCAGCAACAGGCCGGCAATCACGGCGATGGCCACCAGTTCCAGGGTCAGCGTTGCGCCCTGAGCCAGTTTCGGCAGCCACTTGATGATGACTTCCCAGTTCATTGGGTGCTCCTCGCGAAGCCGCGAGCGGCGCGTTTTTCCATGAAGTGCATGCCTGTCATGGCCAGAATCGTCAGGCCCAGGTACATGAACGCGGCCACCATATAGAAGGTGAACGGCTGTTTGGACACGGTCACGCCGATTTGCGCGTGACGCATGATTTCTTCCAGGCCGATCACCGACACCAGCGCGGTGTCTTTCATCAGGATCATGAACAGGTTGCCCAGGCCGGGCAGGGCGATGCGCCACATCTGCGGCATGATCAACTTGGTGAAGATGCGAAACTTCGAAAGACCCAGTGCCACACCGGCTTCGCGGTGGCCTTTGGGGATCGCCAGGATTGCACCGCGGAACACTTCCGTGGCGTAGGCGCCAAAGCACAGGCCCAGCGCAATCACGCCAGCGGCAAAGGCATTGAGTTCAAGGTCGGGGTTGCCGAAAAACTCGCCCAGGGCACGCATCAGGTTGACCGTGCCGAAGTAGATCAACAGCACCCAGAGCAGTTCCGGGATGCCGCGAACCAGTGTCGAATAAGTGCCGCCAAGCCATTGCAACGGCTTGTACGGGGAAGTCTTGGCCAAGGCGCCGAGCAAACCGAGCACCAGCCCGAGACACAGGGCCGAGAGTGCCAGTTTCACAGTCATCAGCGCGCCAGCGGCGAGCGCCGGGCCGAATCCGTAGAGGTCGATAATCATGGATTTCTTTTCAAATCGCGGCAGGCAAGGCCGGGGACCGACACCGTCAGAAAACGGCGTCGGTCCGGCAGGTCAGTATCAATAGATGCTGAACGGGAAGTACTTGTCGTTGATCTTCTTGTAGGTGCCGTCAGCAACGATTTCTTTCAGTGCGACGTTCAGCTTCTCGCGGATCGGGTCGTTCTTGCGAACGGCGATACCGATCTTGTCGCTTTCTTCCACCGGGTCGCCTTTGAATTCGTAAGGCTTGCCGGCGTCGCTTTTCAGCCACTCGTAGTTGACGTATTTGTCCGCCAGGATGCCGTCCAGACGACCGGAGGTCAGGTCGAGGTAAGCGTTTTCCTGGGTGTCATAAAGCTTGGTTTCAACGCCAGGCATGTTGTCTTCAAGCCAGGTGCCGGCCAGTGTCGCGCGCTGGGCGCCGATCACTTTGCCTTTCAGCGCATCCTTGTCGGTCTTGAAGTCGACGTCTTTCTTGGCGATGAATTGCAGCTTGTTCGAGTAGTACGGGTCGGTGAAGTCGACAGCTTGCTTGCGCTCGTCGGTGATCGACATCGAGGAGATCAGGAAGTCGAACTTCTTGGCGTTCAGGGCCGGAATGATGCCGTCCCAGTCGGAGGTGACCACGGTGCATTCGACTTTCATCTTGGCGCACAGGGCGTCGCCGATTTCCTTGTCGAAGCCGACGACATTGCCACTGGCATCTTTGTTGTTGAACGGCGGGTAGGCCGCTTCGATGCCCATCTTCAGGGTTTCGGCCATGGCACCGGCGCTGAACGCCAGGGTGACGGCGGCTGCCAGGAAGACCTTTTTGTAGTTCTGCATGCGGGTAGCTCCGTTAGCGGTTGCTGGACATGAATTGTTTGCAGCGCGCCGAAAGCGGGTTTTCGAACACCTGCTGTGGCGATCCTTGCTCTTCTACCAGGCCCTGGTGGAGGAACACCACTTCGCTGGACACCTGACGGGCGAAACCCATTTCGTGGGTGACCAGCAGCATGGTGCGGCCTTCTTCGGCCAGTGCGCGGATGACATTAAGTACTTCCTGGACCATTTCCGGGTCAAGGGCGGAGGTGGGTTCGTCGAACAGGATCACCTTGGGTTGCATCGCCAGCGTGCGGGCAATGGCCGCGCGTTGTTGCTGGCCGCCAGACAGTTGCGCCGGGTACGCATGACGCTTGTCGGCGATGCCGACCTTGGCCAGCAGGGCTTCGGCGACTTCGATGGCTTCGGCCTTGCTCTGGCCGAGCACGCGACGAGGGGCCTCGATGATGTTGTCGAGCACGCTCATGTGCGGCCACAGATTAAAGTTTTGAAACACAAAACCAATCTCGCTGCGCAGGCGGTTGATCTGCTTGCCGTCGGCTGCGACCAGTTCGCCGTTCTTGGCGGCTTTGAGCTTGAGTTCTTCGCCGGCCACCAGGATCTGACCCTGGTGCGGGTTTTCCAGCAGGTTGATGCAGCGCAGGAACGTGGACTTGCCGGAACCGGAGGAACCCAGGATCGAGATCACATCGCCGTCGCGGGCGGTCAGCGAGATGCCTTTGAGCACCTCAAGCTGTCCGTAGCGTTTGTGCAAGTTGCGGATTTCAAGCGCGGGCGTGGCCTCAGCCATGTGCGTTCCTCATATATGTTGCGCTCCTGCTGTTGGCGGGCCTTCCTGGCGAGGCGGCCAACCTAGCATAGCGTCTGAATGGCAGCCAACAGCGCTACGGGCGGTAAACGGGTGGCATGTGACAGGTTGTCGCATCGGTACAGCAGACTGTCGCGCTGCTATCAACCGAACAGCCGTTTGAACCCGATGTGGCGCGGCTGTCCCGTAAAAAAGGGCGCGATGTTGCCAGCTTTGGCGGGGTGTTGGAAGCGCTAACCGGCCAAACGTTCCTGATCCGCACTTTTATTGTGCGTTGAGCATTTGTTGGGTGTGTTTCCGGTGCGCTGATTCGTTCCTTAAGTGAGTCGCAGGGTAACGCTCTGGCGAAGTGCCATTATTTTCAATGACTTGCGATGACTGTCCGGTCAGGGTGAGATCGCCGGGTTAGAGGGTTTTGAAACATTTTGGCGCAATTATTGCGTGCAGATTCCGGAACGCCCCGTTGGTTTCTTTTTACAGAAGAGAGTTCACGACGGGATGCACGCATTCGCTTTTCCTTACAAAGGTAGTTTCAATGAGCAATACCCAAAGCTCTAACGGCCTCGAACAGGGGCTCAAACCGCGTCATGTGACCATGCTGTCGATTGCCGGTGTTATCGGCGCCGGCCTGTTCGTTGGCTCGGGCCACGCTATTGCTGCAGCAGGCCCGGCCGTGCTGTTGGCTTATGCCGCCGCCGGTATGCTGGTGGTGTTGGTGATGCGCATGCTGGGTGAAATGGCGGTTGCCTCGCCAGACACCGGCTCCTTCTCGACATACGCCGATCGTGCGATCGGTCACTGGGCCGGTTTCACCATCGGCTGGTTGTACTGGTGGTTCTGGGTGCTGGTGATCCCGTTGGAGGCCAACGCCGCCGCGACCATCCTGCACGCCTGGTTCCCTGGCGTGGACATCTGGGCTTTCGCCCTGGTCATCACGATGCTGCTGACCATCACTAACCTGTTCAGCGTGAAGAACTACGGCGAGTTCGAGTTCTGGTTCGCCCTGCTCAAGGTCGTGGCGATCATTGGTTTCATCATTCTGGGCATCGCGGCGATCTTCGGTTTCCTGCCGAACAGCCAGGTGAGCGGCGTTTCGCACATTTTCGACACTCAGGGCTTCCTGCCAAACGGCATGGGCGCGGTACTGGGCGCGATCCTGACGACCATGTTTTCCTTCATGGGCACCGAGATCGTGACCATCGCGGCCGCGGAATCGAAGAACCCTGGCAAGCAAATCTCCAAGGCCACCAACTCGGTGATCTGGCGGATTGGTTTGTTCTACCTCGTTTCGATCTTCATCGTCGTGGCCCTGGTGCCATGGAACGACCCGGTTCTGGCCAGCGTTGGTTCCTATCAGACCGTACTTGAGCGTATGGGCATCCCGAACGCCAAGATGATCGTCGACATCGTGGTACTGGTTGCTGTGACCAGCTGCCTGAACTCGGCGCTGTACACCTCGTCGCGCATGATGTTCTCCCTGGGCAAACGCGGTGATGCACCGGCCGTGTCCACGCGCACCAACAAAAGTGGCACGCCATACTGGGCGGTGATGCTGTCCACGGGCGCAGCGTTCCTGGCAACATTCGCCAACTATGTGGCTCCGGCTGCCGTGTTCGAATTCCTGCTGGCCAGCTCCGGCGCCATTGCGTTGCTGGTGTACCTGGTGATCGCGATCTCGCAACTGCGCATGCGCAAACAGCGTATGGCCCGCGGTGAAAAAATCGCCTTCAGCATGTGGCTGTTCCCGGGCCTGACCTACGCGGTGATCGTCTTCATCGTCGCGGCCCTGACCATCATGCTGTTCCAGGATGCCCACCGTGTGGAGATCCTTGCGACCGGTTTGCTGAGTGCTCTGGTGGTTGCTACCGGTTTGCTGGTGGCGCGCCGTCGTCGCAATGAGCAACTGGTTGGCGCAGTGGCGCGCTAAGCTTTACGCACACTGTCGATGTACTGAAAACGACCGCCATCAGTCATGATCGCGGTCGTTTTTGCTTTCATTCAGGGGCTTTATCGGTCGGCTCTCTGATGGACACGATGATGTCGAGATAGTAGCCTTCCTGCCGAATGTGTATCTCGCTGTTGCGAGATGTAATGGAGTTTCAGGACACGGATTGTTCGACGCCCCAGCCTTCCCGGCTAAAGCCCCTCGACCCTTTCTTGCCTGCTCCCTCATCTGACGCGTGTCACAGATGCATTTGCGTGCGCCTGCCGTTTGCGCGGCAGTCACGAGCCAGCGCTGTATGGAGCTAGCCCGGCCATTCAGCTTACTCATTGGGGCATCAAGGAGAGACAGGCATGGCGTTTACATCGGTTGTGTTCAAAAACCCTAATACCGGAGCCATGAAGGAAGCCCCGATCGGCTTCTCGTGGACCGTGTTTTTCTTCGGCTTCCTGCCGCCACTGTTCCGTGGCGACATCAAGTGGGCAGCGATCATGTTCATCGTGGCCTGCGTCACATTCGGCCTCAGCAACTTCGTGTTCATGTTCATCTACAACAAGCTGTACGTGCGCGACCTGATCGGCGCCGGTTTCAAGGCTCAATCCATCGCCAGCGGTGACCTGAGCTACGCCAGTGCCAAGGTCGGGATGGAAATTCCACGTCTGGATGCTGTGGCTGCCTGATTGTTGTTTTTAGGTTTGTAAAAAAACGGCCGCTGTCAGTGATGACAAGCGGCCGTTTTTGTTTTCGTTGGTATTACTTGATTCAACAGGGTAATCCACTCTTTTGAGCGTGGTCGGGAACTCGATAGTCATGATTGTTCGCGAGGAGTCATGAAGTCGGAACTGACGTCGTCACCGTCGAACCAACTGTCCCAGGATTTCCCGACAGGAGTGATAATGCGAGCGCTACCGAAAACAACAATTTCGACGCGTCTGACATCTTTCGGCATCGCTGCAGATTCGGGTAAGCGGACGATCTGATTTTTACTGCAAATAAAAAGGGTCGTCTTCTCCATATCGCTCCTGTTCTTTTCAATGAAAAAGACCACTGTTAGTGATCCAAAGCGGCCTTTTTTGCTGACGGCACTGCTTACTCGCCCTTTTCCTCCGGCGCATCCGGCGACTGACGATAGCTGTCCAGCGCAATGCCGAAGTCGGTGATGAATTGCGGGTCGGTCAGCCATGCCTGGGCGGTCTCGCGATCCATGCCGTCGGCCCACATGCGGTAGTCGATCAACATGTCGGCGGCCAGGTGAGTGGCGGCCATGCCTTCGTCGTCGGCGTTTTCCATGTCCAGCAGTTCTGGATGGTCAATGATGATAAAGGCGAGGTTCGTCAGCAGCACGGAGAGCATTTCACTGCGGCCGACAGCTTCGGCGTCGCGCATCTTGCTGAACATCGCCAGGGTGTATTCCGGGATCGGCTCGCCGATTTCACCCAAGTCATCGTCCAGCGCGGCGGGTTTTCTGCCGTGGATGTTGATCTGTTTGGCTTTGATCTTGGCGCGCTTGGCGCGTTTCTGTTGCTTGTTCAGGGAGGCCATGGGAACTCAGTTCGGTTTCTGTTGGGTTTGGGCTGCGATGATGTCGGAGGCCGCTACATAGTCGGCCTGGAAGGCCGGGGATTCGATCCATGCCAGGGCACCGGCTTCATCGACCTCGGTGGACCATTGGCGATACTCGATCAGCGCGGCGAGGATGAAGTCCATCGCGCCTTCTTCGCCTTCCTGCTCGTACACCAGTTCCAGCAATGGGTCTTCAAGGAAAGCGATGCACATGGCTTGCTGACTGGTTTTTTCAGCGTCGATCATTTTCTTGAACAGCTCGGTGAGGTCCACCGATTCAAAGTCGATGCGATCATCGTTCGGGTCCAGCTCGACCGGCGCGGCAGCCCGTTGGGTGCGGTTCTGCTTGGCCTTGGCTTTGGCGCGGGTGGCGCGTTTTTGCTGCTTGTTGGCGGAGGCCATGGTTTTGATCCGTCGTGCGTTAAAAGGACTCGCTGCGCGGTACTGTCCGCCCGGGGGTATCGGGGGCCAGTTCACCGCTCTGCAGCCAGGACAATGCAATGGGCCATAGTGTGGCTTGGTATGCGCTACGAAAAAAGGCGAAATGTCCGACTTCTGCTTCGCCGATGTCTTCGGGGGCGATTCGCCAGTGAGTGTTCGTACCGCCGCTGAAGTAGCCGAGCAGGCGTTCGATGGCCGGGATCGTGCCGTAAGGATCGTCTGTGATGCTGATGGCCAGTGTCCTGGCTTTCATCGTCGCCCCTGGTTTTTTGGTCAGCGTGCGACCGCTGGGCCGCGTTTCATATCGGCGGGTGGGCGTGCTCCAGTCTCGAACCACCCCGGCGGGTGTGTCTTCCAGCCAGCCAAGACGCTTTCCGGGGAAGTAGCCATAGATCATGGTGATCAGCGGCATCACCACGTGCCACTTGCCGAACATCCTCCAGCGATGAGCGGGCGCGTAGTCGCGCCAGTAGGCGAATTGCGCACCGACGGTGACCAAGCGCCGAATCAGCTGCCCTGAGGCTCCCAGGCCCGCCGCACAGCCGCCAAAGCTGTGGCCGACGACATCGATGGGCTGGCCGGGAAATTCGCGCTGAGCGCGCTTGAGCATCGCCTCGAAATCCAGCGCGCCCCAATCAGTCCATGAGGCGTCGAGATTTTTCAATGACGCAGGGCGTGATTCGCCGATGCCACGGTAGTCATAGGTGATGACATCGAAGCCGTTGGCGAACAGGTAATCGGCGAAGCGCGAATAGTGACGGCAGCGAACCGAGGTGGCGGCGTTGATGATGACGATCGGGCGCACAAGGTCCTGAAAGGCGTGCCGCCAAGTGAAGCCGCCGAGGATGAAGCCGTCTGCGGCGGGCTCTTTGAATGGTTCGCCAGAAACGGGAGTTGGCAGCGGCAACTCGATTTGAGTGGGGGCCAGTGACATGTCCTGCAAATTCATCGGCTTCAGACCTTTGCGGGTAGCTGCCAACGATAGTCTTCGTGCGGCGGGTGGACAATCCATCTGTGTTCACAGGGGGATCTGATCGAGCAGTCGCTCCTCGATTGCCGCCTGCTCCCGGTCCAGTTCAGTGCGGAGTTCGTCTTCGCTGGGCAGGACTGTTTTGTATTTGCTGGCGAAGAGTTGTTCGTTGTCTTTCAGCACTGAATAGCGCACCACTGATTCATCTTTTTTCGCACAGAGAATGATGCCGACGGTGGGGCCATCTTCCGGTCCGCGCTTGAGGTCGTCATACATGCGTACGTACATGTCCATCTGGCCAACATCCTGATGAGTCAGTTCGCCGCGCTTCAGATCGAAGATGACGAAGCACTTGAGTACGTAGTTGTAAAACACCAGATCGATGTAGAAGTCTTTGCTCTCGGTACTGATGCGTTGCTGGCGAGCGATGAAGGCAAAGCCTCTACCCAGTTCCAGCAGGAAGGCTTGAAGCTGATGGATCAATGCTTGTTCCAGATTGGTTTCTTGAGTCAAACCTGCGTTGGTTGAGCCAAGAAACTCCAGCATCACCGGGTCCCTGATGAAGTCTCGTGGGTGTGCTTTCATTTTCTGGATGTTGGTGGTGGCTTCCTGCCGGACGGCAGGTCGATCGCGGCTTGTGAGCAGGCGTTCGTAGTAGAGGGTGTTGATCTGGCGTTCCAGGGCGCGGGATGACCAGTTTTGGTTGGCAGCTTCGTCCATATACCACGTGCGCGCGGTGTCACTATCGACGCGCAGAAGCCTGCGGTAGTGGGTCCAGCTCAATTCGTGACGCAGTGCGTCACGAATTGGGAATGCTTGGTAAAACAGGCGCATGTAGCGAAGATTAGAGTTATCAAAGCCTTTCCCGAATTCTGCTGTCAGGCTCTGCGCCAGCGTTGCCAGCAATTGCTTTCCGTAACCCGCCCGCCGAGCCCCTTCCTGCTCGAACTCGACAATATGCCTCCCAATCTGCCAGCAAGTTTGTACCTGGACCGTATCGACCGTTCGCAGGACCTTCTGCCGTGCATCACGAATCAGCTCTCCAAGATTGCCGAGTAGTGAGGCGAGTTGTGCATCCTGAGTGTTACCGGGTTTGAGTGAGCTCATGGCGTCTTCTGCAAAGGAATGAACAGGCAGAAGAGGATGGCAGCGGAGGTGGGAGCGGCGATGCCGGGCGTGGCTGGTAAACCAGAAGGAAAGCCCGATTGGGTTTGCGGGATCGCTCCGACGGCAAGTCGTGCTTCAGGAATATAACGTGTAGTCCATTTCGTAGTGAGCCCAAGTACCAATCAATCTAAAACCCGGGCGTTCGAGAGGAAATCTAAAAGGCATGACAAATGGGTTCCATGGAGCCCGGGAGGCGTGATCATGAAGTACGTGCATTCCCTTGCGTTGCCCATCGCCGCGGTGGGCATGTTGATGTTCCCGGTGATGTCGTCTGCCGCCAGTCTTGAACCAATCGACAGCGCTGGCGTGCAAGTTCAACCGCAGGAGCAAAACGGAATTACTTATCTGTCCGGCGGTATAGGCCTGGATGAGTCGAAGGCCATCCAGCAAACGGCTGGCTATAACTTGCACATGACGTTTTCGGTCGGGGCGGAGAATAAATACATTCCCGACGTCGACGTGGTCATTCAGAAAGCCCAAGGGCAAACCGTGTTGACGCTGAACGAGGCTGGCCCGCTGGTTTATGTCCAGCTACCGCCCGGCAAATACACCGTGGTTGCTACGCGACATGGAGAAGTGCGGCGTGATAGTGCCGACGTAGGAAGTGGCCCTGCACGTAATCTGGTCTTTCACTGGGCCGGTGAAAGCTAGCAGTTGGCCGGAGTTGGCCGGCCGATGCCTTTGTTCCAGCGAATGGGCGGCAGAAAATCATCTGTCCGCCCATTGCGTGGTTTTAGGCTTGAGCGGTCTGGCCTCTCAGGATCTGCTGCTTACGCTGTTCTTCCGGCAGATCGTTGATGCA
The DNA here is from genome assembly GCF_019947305.1 of Pseudomonas sp. BF-RE-21. Lineage (NCBI taxonomy): Bacteria > Pseudomonadati > Pseudomonadota > Gammaproteobacteria > Pseudomonadales > Pseudomonadaceae > Pseudomonas > Pseudomonas sp. BF-RE-21. The sequence continues at coordinate 18,395 of NZ_JAGYGF010000065.1, forward strand.
GTAGTTGATGTAGTACACGTTGAACAGGAACGTGTAGAAGGCGTTCATTCGCAGGTCGACCTTGTGCTCGCTGAGGGCATATTCCGTCAGCGCCGTTTTAGCCTTGAATGCCCATACGATGTACAGCACGCCACTGGCAAGGCCGAGAACTGCGGACGTGAAATCCAGAGCCACGTTGCCCAGGTTGGAGAATGTGCCGCTTAAGCCGGCGCATACAGCGATCCAGATAATGTAAGCGTCATCTACCAATCGGACTTTGGTGGTGTCGCTGATGATTTTGCTGTTTTTGTATAGCCACAAAATAAGATAGATCCCGGCAGTGGCGATGGAGAGCAACACCAGGTTCCAGGTCTTCGTATCGATCTTGTCTTTTAGTTCATTGATTGTTGACATAACTTTTCCATGTCCTTTGGCTTAAGGGGATGTGTAGCGCTGGTGTTTACTGCGGGGGGAGGCATTCCTTGCGTTGTTACCTGTCCTTTTGGGTGCGTATTCCAACTGCGCCGTGGGGCAGTGGATTGCATTGAAATCGACCGGACGGGTTTCCGTGGTGTCGGTCGAGCTTGTGGCACAACGCTACTATAGAGCCTTGCTGAAGGCGAGTTTTGTTTTTGGATCGTCGATCCGTCGCTTCCACTGCCGTGTGCCGGACTTCGTTAAATCGCAGGCATAAAAAAACCCTGAATCTTGCGATTCAGGGTTTTCGGTATTTGGTGCCCAGAGACGGAATCGAACCGCCGACACGGGGATTTTCAATCCCCTGCTCTACCGACTGAGCTATCTGGGCAACGGGGCGCATTAAACGGGTTTTTCAGGGGGTCGTCAAGCAAGTTTTCAAAAAAAATTTAATTATTACCGTCGCTTACGTTCCGACCCCCGATAAAGCGGGATTATTCTGCAGGCGGAACGTAGCCTTCAGCCTTGGCGTATTCCTCGCCGGAGAAGTACTTGTCCATCTCGCCTTGCAGATATTTGCGGTCTTCGGCGTTCATCATGTTCAGGCGTTTTTCGTTGATCAGCAGCGTCTGGTGTTTCTGCCAGTCGGCCCAGGCCTTCGCCGAGACGTGGTCAAAAATGTCCTGACCTTTGGCGCCCGGGAATGGAGCGCGCTCCAGGGCTGGCAATTCTTCTTTGTACTTGCGGCACATGATGGTGCGGGTCATGACGACTCTCCTGCGTTCAATACGGCGGCCGCGCGTTCGAGCAAGGTTTTGACCGGGGCGGCAAGGCCCAGGCGCGGCGGGGTGGCGAGGTTATACCAGAGCCAGTCGGCCTCGGCCACGTGATGGCCGGCCTCCTGGACCTGAACCAGCCAGGGTTCGATGGACAACTGAAAATGGCTGAACGTGTGTACGAGGCTCGGCAGCGCTTGTTGGCTGCCCAGCTCCAGCGAGTGCTGCGAGGCCAGATGTTGCAGGTCGTCGAGGTCGTCGAGTTCCGGCAGGCTCCACAGACCGCCCCACAAGCCCGTGGAAGGGCGACGGTAAAGCAGAATCGCGCCGTCTCCGTTGGCGAGCATCGGCATCAGCGTGCGCTTCTGTGGCACGGCTTTGCGTGGCTTCGGGATCGGGTAGCGGGTTTCCAGGCCGAGCATGTGCGCTTCGCAGCCCTTTTCCAGCGGGCAGAGCAGGCAGCTCGGTTTGCTGCGGGTGCAAAGCGTGGCGCCCAGATCCATCATCGCCTGGGTGTAGGCGTTGACCCGATCATGCGGCGTGAAGCGCTCAGCGTTCGCCCACAGCTGTTTCGCGACCTTCGGCTCGCCCGGATAACCCTCTTGCGCCGTAAAGCGCGCCAGGACGCGTTTGACGTTGCCGTCGAGGATCGGCGCCCGCAGGCCCATGCTCAGGCTGGCGATGGCGCCCGCCGTGGACAGGCCGATCCCCGGCAGCTCGACCAGCTTTTCCACATCCCGCGGAAATTCGCCGCCGTACTCAGCGACGACGATCTTCGCGGTCTTCTGCAAATTGCGCGCGCGGGTGTAGTAACCGAGGCCGGTCCACAGGTGCAGCACTTCGTCTTCTGGCGCAGCGGCCAGGGCTTCGACCGTCGGCAGCGAGGCCATGAACCGGTCGAAGTAATTCAGCACGGTGCTGACCTGGGTTTGCTGCAACATGATCTCCGAGACCCACACCCGATACGGTGTGATGCCTTGCTGCCAAGGCAAATCGTGGCGGCCGTGGCGGTCGTACCAGTCCAGCACCGCCGATGAAAACTGCTCGGATCTCATCGCTTGAACAGCCCCTTCAATGCGTTTTTCAGCTCGGGACTGACTTTGTCGCCAAGCTTTTCGTCGATTTTTTCGCTGATTTTGTCGCCCGCCATTTTGGACGCGACCTGGCCCATGCGTTCGTTGTCGAGGCGGCAAGCCTTGGCGCCGAGCTCCAGCGGGCCACGGCAGCGCAGCGGCCATTCGATGCCGACAAATTTGTCGCCGACCTGACAGGCCGGATCTGGCATGGCGCTCGTATCGCCTTCGACGATGATGCCAACGCGGTAGTCCATGCCCAATACCCGCAGGTCGACGTCGCCGTCGCCATTCACGGTCATGCCCGGGATGCGCACTTTCAGGTCCGGGTTGCTGGCCACGCCATTACGGAAGGCCAGGTTGCCCTTGAGCTCTTGGAACGGCGTGTCCTTGCCGCGTGGTTCGCCGCTGAGGGCTTTGCGGTTGAGCGTGGCGATGCCTTTGCACAGTTGCTGTTCGAGGTTGGCATTGAGCAGCACGCCGTTGTTGATGACGAAACTGGCATTGCCGTTGAGGGTTTCGATCAGCGCTTTCTGGCTGTTGCCATTGCCGGTCAGGTTGCTGTCGAGCGTGACCAGGCCTTTGACTGGCGGTTTTTTACCCTGGCTTTCGAGGATTTTTTCCACAGGCACTTTGCTGATGCGTGTCTGCATGTTCAGCGCTGGTGTCTGCTGGCGCACGTCGAGGGTGCCCCTGGATTCGAAGGTGCCGTCGTACAGGTCGCCGCGCAGGTTCTCAAGCGTCAGCAGGCCTTCCTTGCCATTGGCCTTGAGCGCCGCGTTCTGGATCGGCAGCTTGTCGAGGGTCAACTGGCCAAAGGTCAGGTCAGCATCCACGTCGAGTTTGCTCAGGCGTTCCACTGGCAGCAGGCGCTCGTTGCTCCACGCGTCTTTGGTGGGCTTGTCCGGCAGCGGTGTGCTGCCTGCGCCGGCCATGGCATCGGCTTCGGTGCTGGCCACTTCGGCCTGGCGCACTTGCGTCGCGCTATTGGCTTCGGCGGATTTTGGCGGCAGGTAGCGGTCGACGTTGAAGGTGTCAGCCTTGAGCGCGGCGCGCAGCGATTGCTTGGCGAAATCCTCGACGGCAATACGACCGCTGAAGGTGCTGTCATCGACTTTCAGGTTGATGTTGTCGAGCACCAGACTGGTCGGCGTACCGGAAATGCGGCTGACCAGTTCCACTTTGCTCAAACTGCCTTCAGCCATCGCCGGGAGTTTCTGGCCGATGCTGTCGACGAATTTCGCCAGGTCGAATTGGGCAATCGAAAGGCCGCCGTTGATTTGCGGCGTTTTGTCGAGGTCGTTGACCTTCAGTTCGCCCAGTGCGCGCAACTGGTTGGCGGAAATCTTGATGCCAGTCCATTCGGCGACGTTCGCTGCTTTATCCAGCAGCAACTGGCCTTGGGCGGCGAAGGTTACGGTCTTGCCTTGCAGCGGATCACCGGCGATTTCGCCGGACAGCTTCATGTCCTCGAATTTGTAGCGTTGCAAGGCGCGTTCAAAACGCAGCTCGCCATTGAGCTCGGTGCGTACCCGCAGAACGGGCTGATTGGTGCCCAGGAACGCGGTGAGCTTGACCGGGATGTTGGTCGAGTCGTGGACCGGCCCGGTGCTCAACTGGATGCTTTCGGCGCTGAAATGCTGGCCGGTCTTCTCGTCGCTGTATTCAACGCGGGCGTTGTTGACGGTCAGGCTGTCGATGTCCAGGCGGATCGGCTGCGCCGGTTTTTCCACTTGAACGGTGGTTTGCGGTGCAGGTTCGCCGGGCGTGACCGCAGGAGCGGTCGAGTTGGCAGTCGCCGGCACCTTACCGATGTCTTCCCAGTTGCCGTGGCCGTCCTTGTCGCGGTTCAGGCGCAGGTTCAGGCCTTCGACGCGCACGTCGCTCATCTGCACTTCACGGCGCAGCAGCGGCAGCACGCGCACCGACAGACCGAGCATCTGCAAGTCAGCGAACGGTTCGGTGGGCTTGGCCAGGGTCGCGACACTGGCTTCGTGCAATTCCAGGCCCAGCCACGGGAAAAGGCTCCAGCCGATGTCGCCATTGAGCGTCAGCTCGATGTGGGCCTTGTCGCGGGCAATCTGGCGAATCTCGTCTTTATAGTCGTTGGGATCGAAGAGGTGGGTCAGGGCAAAGCCCAGCGCCACAATGATCAGCAACAACCCGAGAAGTACCAGACCCAGGATTTTGCCGAACGCTTTCATGGGCGAGTCCTTGTAGTTAGTCGATTTAGCCGGGGAGTATAGCGCTCAGAAGTGGACGACCGGTCAGCGATCAACCCGGCAGCACATCCAGTGGCACTTTCAGTTTGGCCGCCAGCGCCTGGGACTCAAGGTGCCCGGCAGGTGCCAGCAGGCGCAATGTCGCACCCGATTGCGACGCCAGTTTCTGCGCTTCGTTCACCATTCGCTCGGCAACCCCACGACGACGGGTGATTTTTCGTACACACAGTTGGGACAGATGCCAGACGTCCTGGTGCCTTTGCAAACGTGCCGCGCCCAGCAGGCGATCATTGAAACGCCCGGCGATCAGCGAGCCGTCCCGCAGGCAGCCTTCGATCAACTGCACATCATCAGCAAACGGCGCGAACAGCCAATCCGGCGCGTCGCGGTAAATCTTCTGCAAATCCTGCTGATCCTGGTAGGTGGCTTCGTTCAGCAGCTCGACGATGACAGGCATGACGGTTCCTTCAGTGGTACGAGAACAGATGACTTGCAAAAACGTGATATCAGTTTGGTTTTTCTGTCACGTGCAAATGGTAACCTCTGCCGGTTCGTCCGTCCTTCTGCGACGCGATGTCGCACCAAAATGGAGCTTTACCTCAAAAAAACAGTCATGCGTGCGCATAAAGGCTGGGGGTGAGCAGTGGCTGGCGAACCATACTAATAATTGGGGGATACACAATGACCACGAGCATCACGGCGGACGGCATCTATGCCGGCCAGCCTGCGTTCCTGTCCAAGGAGCGCATCATCGCCAAGCCCGGTTTCAACCGTTGGCTGGTGCCACCGGCCGCGTTGGCCATCCACCTCTGCATCGGCATGGCCTACGGCTTCTCGGTGTTCTGGTTGCCACTGTCCAAAGCCCTGGGCGTGACCAAGGCGGTGACCTGTGCACCGGACATGAGCTTCATCTCGCAAGTGTTCTCGTCGCAATGCGACTGGCCGATCTCGATGCTCGGCTGGATCTACACCCTGTTCTTCATCTTCCTCGGCTGCTCGGCCGCGATCTGGGGTGGCTGGCTGGAACACGCCGGGCCGCGCAAGGCTGGCGTTGTGTCGGCACTGTGCTGGTGTGGTGGCCTGCTGATTTCGGCGCTGGGTGTGTATACGCACCAGATCTGGCTGATGTGGATCGGCTCCGGGGTCATTGGCGGTATCGGCCTGGGCCTGGGTTACATCTCGCCGGTCTCGACCCTGATCAAGTGGTTCCCGGACAAGCGCGGCATGGCGACCGGCATGGCGATCATGGGTTTCGGCGGTGGCGCGATGGTCGGTGCTCCGCTGGCCGCAGCCTTGATGGGGCACTTCGCGTCGGCAGACAGCGTGGGCGTGTGGCAGAGCTTCCTGGTGATGGCCGCGATTTACTTCGTGTTCATGATCGGCGGCGCACTGTCCTACCGCGTCCCACCAACCGGCTGGAAGCCTGAAGGCTGGACCGCTCCGGCGAAAAAAGCTTCGAACGCGATGATCACTCATCGTCACGTGCACGTGAATGTGGCGTGGAAAACCCCGCAATTCCGTCTGGTATGGCTGGTGCTGTGCCTGAACGTGTCCGCCGGTATCGGCATCCTCGGCATGGCTTCGCCGCTGTTGCAGGAAGTGTTCGCCGGCAAATTGCTCGGTACCGACCAGACGTTTGGTCAGCTGGACGCGGGCCAACTGGCCTCGATTGCCGCGATTGCTGCCGGCTTCACCGGTTTGCTGAGCCTGTTCAACATTGGTGGCCGATTCTTCTGGGCATCGTTCTCGGATTACCTGGGCCGCAAAAACACCTATTTCGTGTTCTTCGCCCTCGGTTTTGCGCTGTACGCGTTGATCCCGAACCTTGGTCACCTGGGCAACGTTGCGCTGTTCGTGGCGGCGTTCTGCATCATCCTGTCGATGTATGGCGGCGGTTTTGCGACGGTTCCGGCTTACCTGGCGGACCTGTTCGGTACACAAATGGTCGGTGCGATCCACGGTCGTCTGTTGACCGCCTGGGCGGCAGCGGGTGTGTTGGGTCCGGTGCTGGTGAACTACCTGCGTGAGTATCAGCTGAGCATCGGCGTTGAACGTGCCGCCGCTTACGACATCACGCTGTACATCCTCGCGGGCCTGCTGGTGCTGGGTTTCATCTGCAACCTGCTGGTGCGCCCGGTGGCCGACAAGTACTTCATGACCGACGCTGAACTGGCCGCCGAACAGGCGCTGGGCCACGACAAGGGTGCTGATGCCAGCACCTCGCTGGAGTGGAAGGCGGCGTCGGGCACCAAGCCGTTGGCGATTGCAGCGTGGCTGGTGGTGGGGATTCCGTTGGCGTGGGGTGTGTGGGTGACCCTGCAAAAAACTGCGGTGCTGTTCCACTAAGTACCCCGCGCCCGATCCGTCGGGCGCACTGCTACCTGTAGGAGCGAAGCTTGCTCGCGAAGAACGATGATGCGGTGTTTCAGGTACACCGCCTTCGCGGGCAAGCCTCGCTCCTACATGTCATGACAGGTACACCACCGACTTTGTTGAATTCACTCCGTCAGTCATATCACCTCTCGTGTTTCTGTTTCCCGCCCGCGCCCCTATAATGGCTGCCTTTTTCGCCCAATGATTTTGCGGAGCTGGTGATGGCCGAACGTAAGGCGTCAGTCGAGCGCGACACTCTGGAAACCCAGATCAAAGCCTCGATCAACCTGGATGGCACCGGAAAGGCCCGATTTGATATCGGTGTTCCTTTTCTTGAGCACATGCTGGACCAGATCGCCCGTCACGGGCTGATCGACCTGGATATCGTCAGCAAGGGCGACCTGCATATCGACGACCACCACACCGTGGAAGACGTCGGTATCACCTTGGGTCAGGCTTTCGCCAAAGCCATCGGCGACAAGAAAGGCATCCGTCGCTACGGCCACGCCTACGTGCCGCTCGATGAAGCTCTGTCGCGCGTGGTGATCGACTTCTCCGGCCGCCCTGGCCTGCAGATGCATGTTCCCTATACCCGCGCCACTGTTGGCGGTTTTGATGTTGACCTGTTCCAGGAATTCTTCCAGGGCTTCGTCAACCACGCGCTGGTCAGCCTGCACATCGACAACCTGCGTGGCACCAACACCCACCACCAGATCGAAACCGTGTTCAAGGCTTTCGGCCGCGCACTGCGCATGGCCGTAGAGCTCGATGACCGCATGGCCGGTCAGATGCCATCGACCAAAGGCGTTCTGTAATGCAGACGGTCGCGGTTATCGATTACGGCATGGGCAACCTGCACTCGGTGGCCAAGGCCCTCGAGCACGTCGGTGCCGGCAAGGTCTTGATCACCAGTGATGCCGACGTGATTCGCGAAGCTGACCGGGTGGTTTTCCCCGGCGTCGGCGCGATTCGCGATTGCATGGCGGAGATCCGTCGCCTGGGTTTCGACTCGCTGGTGCGTGAAGTCAGCCAGGACCGTCCGTTCCTTGGCATCTGCGTCGGCATGCAAGCCTTGCTCGACACAAGTGAAGAGAACGACGGCGTCGACTGCATCGGTCTGTTCCCGGGCGCGGTGAAGTTCTTCGGCAAAGGCCTTGTTGAAGACGGCGAACACCTGAAAGTCCCGCACATGGGCTGGAACGAAGTGAAGCAGACGGTGAGTCACCCGCTGTGGCACAACATTCCGGACCTGGCGCGTTTCTACTTCGTGCACAGCTACTACATCGCTGCCGGTAACGCGCGGCAGGTGGTCGGTGGCGGTCACTACGGTGTCGATTTCGCTGCAGCGCTGGCTGATGGCTCGCGTTTCGCCGTGCAGTTCCACCCGGAGAAGAGCCATACCCATGGCCTGCAATTGCTGCAGAACTTCGCTGCGTGGGATGGTCGCTGGTAAATGGCCGTCAAGAAGAAGCCGCCGATCCTGAGCCTCACTCCCGAGCAGGAGAACGAGGCCAATCACAAGATCAAACGCTTCATGGAGGATCGCTTCGAACTGGACCTGGGTTCGTTCGAAGCGGCCGAAATCCTTGAGCTGTTTACCCGTGAAATTGCGCCGCACTATTACAACAGGGCGATTTTCGATGTGCAGACGCACCTTAAAGAAAGGTTCGAAAGCATCGAAAGCGACTTGTGGGCGCTCGAGAAAAACTGATTTCCGAGCGAAGCTGAACACTCGAATTTGAAGGTTTGCCAGATGCTGATTATTCCCGCTATCGATCTCAAAGACGGTGCCTGTGTTCGTCTGCGCCAGGGCCGCATGGAAGATTCCACGGTGTTCTCCGATGACCCGGTGAGCATGGCCGCCAAGTGGGTGGAGGGCGGTTGCCGTCGTCTGCATCTGGTCGACCTGAACGGTGCCTTCGAAGGCCAGCCGGTCAACGGCGAAGTGGTCACCGCCATCGCCAAGCGCTACCCGAACCTGCCGATCCAGATCGGCGGCGGTATCCGCTCGCTGGAAACCATCGAGCACTACGTCAAGGCGGGCGTGAGCTACGTGATCATCGGCACCAAAGCCGTGAAAGATCCGGCTTTCGTTGCTGAAGCCTGCCGCGCGTTCCCGGGCAAAGTGATCGTCGGTCTGGATGCCAAAGACGGTTTCGTCGCCACCGATGGCTGGGCTGAAATCAGCACCGTTCAGGTCATCGACCTGGCCAAGCAATTCGAAGCCGACGGCGTGTCTGCGATCGTTTATACCGACATCGCCAAAGACGGCATGATGCAGGGCTGCAACGTGCCGTTCACCGCTGCGCTGGCCGCTGCCACGCGTATTCCGGTGATCGCTTCCGGTGGTATCCACAACCTGGGCGACATCAAGTCGCTGCTCGACGCCAAGGCACCGGGCATCATCGGCGCGATCACCGGCCGGGCGATCTATGAAGGCACCCTCGACGTCGCTGAAGCGCAAGCTTTCTGCGATTCGTACAAAGGCTGAGGACTGACCATGGCGCTGGCCAAACGCATCATCCCTTGCCTGGACGTGGATAACGGCCGGGTCGTCAAAGGTGTGAAGTTCGAAAACATCCGCGATGCCGGCGACCCGGTGGAAATCGCCCGTCGTTACGACGAGCAGGGTGCCGACGAGATTACTTTTCTCGACATCACCGCCAGCGTCGACGGTCGCGACACCACGCTGCATACCGTTGAGCGCATGGCCAGCCAGGTTTTTATTCCGCTGACCGTTGGCGGCGGCGTGCGCACCGTGCAGGACATTCGCAACCTGCTGAATGCCGGCGCGGACAAGGTGTCGATCAACACCGCCGCCGTGTTCAACCCGGAATTCGTGGGTGAGGCGGCGCAGCATTTCGGTTCGCAGTGCATCGTGGTTGCCATCGACGCGAAGAAGGTCTCCGGTCCGGGCGAAACCCCGCGCTGGGAAATCTTCACCCACGGCGGGCGCAAGCCGACCGGTCTCGACGCCGTCGAGTGGGCGAAGAAGATGGAAGGCCTGGGAGCCGGCGAAATCCTGCTGACCAGCATGGACCAGGACGGCATGAAAAACGGCTTCGACCTGGGCGTTACCCGTGCGATCAGCGATGCGCTGGGTATTCCAGTGATCGCCTCCGGCGGCGTCGGCAACCTGCAGCATTTGGCCGACGGCATTATCGAAGGTCACGCCAGCGCCGTTCTGGCCGCGAGTATTTTCCACTTCGGCGAATACACCGTGCAGGAAGCCAAGGCCTACATGGCCCATCGCGGCATCGTGATGCGCTAAACAAACGATACAGGCCAGTGGACATCATGGCGGGCTCAAGGCACTCTTGGGTACGCCATGGATCTCGGTAGCCAGACATGCTCAAACGCCTTCTTCTTGCCCTCGCCAGCGCTTCTCTATTGCAGATCAGTGGCGTGCACGCCACCGAAAATCCCGACGCCGACCTGGTGCTGCTGACGGAAAACTTCCCGCCTTACAACATGGCCAAGAACGGCAAGAACTTCGCTCAGGACGAGAACATCAATGGCATCGCCGTGGACATTGTCCGCGAGATGTTCAAGCGTGCCGACGTAACCTACAGCCTGACCCTGCGTTTCCCCTGGGAGCGCATCTACAAGCTCGCCCTCGAGAAACCCGGGTATGGCGTGTTCGTGATGGCGCGGCTGCCGGACCGTGAAAAGCTCTTCAAGTGGGTCGGCCCGATCGGTCCGGATGACTGGATCATGCTGGCCAAGGCGGACAGCAAGATCAACCTGGAAACGCTGGAAGATGCGCGCAAATACAAGATCGGTGCGTACAAGGGCGACGCAATTGCCGAGACGCTGGCCAAGCAAGGGTTGAAGCCGATTGTCGTGCTGCGGGACCAGGACAACGCGAAGAAGCTGACCAGCGGCCAGATCGACTTGTGGGCCACGGGCGACCCGGCCGGGCGTTACCTGGCGCGTCAGGACGGCGTCACCGGGCTCAAGACCGTGCTGCGCTTCAACAGTGCGGAGTTGTATTTGGCGCTGAACAAAGACGTGCCGGATGAAACCGTCGCCAAGCTGCAAGCCGCGCTGGATCAGCTGCGCAAGGAAGGCGTGGTGGACGAGATCATGGGGCGGTATCTCTAACCGTCCACCCATCCTTGTAGGAGCCGGCTTGCCGGCGATAGCGGCAGTGAAATCGATGCATGATTCGAGGCCGCTATCGCCAGCAAGCTGGCTCCTACAGTGGTTCCGTTGATTAGCGGTACACGCCGTCCTTGCCATGCGCAGTCGTTGCACGGTTGCTGCGCACACTGATCATCAACTTGATATCAATCCAGTCAATGCCCTGAGCTTTCAGCTTTGGCAATTCGCGCTCCAGCACTGCCAGCGTCTGCGGATACGGATGCCCGATCATCACCGCCGAACCCTGTTTGTGCGCCAGATTGATCGCGGTCTGTAGCTGGGTGAAGATCGCCGCTTCCGTTCGCTCATCATCCAGAAACACATCCCGCGAAACACTCGCCAACCCGATCTTCTGCGCTTCGGCCGCTGCCACGGTTTGCGCGCTGGTGCGGCTGTCGACGAAGAACTTGTGCCGCCGCTGCAACTCCGCCATCAACCAGGCCATGGCGGGTTGCTGTGCGGTCATGCGACTGCCCATGTGGTTGTTGATGCCGCTTGTGTACGGGACCATTTTGAACGCCGCGTCGAGGCGCTTCTCCAGCTCTTCGATGGGCAGCTCGGGATGCCAGGCGAACGGTCCCGTGGCGGGGTCCATCGGCATGTGCAAGATGACGATCTTGCCGGCGCGATGGGCTTCGCGAGCGAATTCGGTGGCGTGGGGTGTGTCGGGCATGATCGCCGTGGTCACCGGGCCGGGCAGGGCCAGCACGCGGCGATCCCGGGGCAGGTTCTGCCCCAGGTCATCGATGATCAGGCTGATGTAGGCTTTTTGAGGGGCGGGCGCCGCGTGAGCAACACCCGCCAGACAGCACAGCAGACCGAGAACCAACCGCAGGCGCATCTCAGCGGCCGGAAGTGATGCTCAACCCTTTGAGCAGGCTCAGGGCCTGGGCCAACTGGTAGTCATCGTCCTGCGGCATCGCCTTGGCCTTGGCGCTGGAGCCGGTCGGTTTGTCGGCGCCGCCGTTGCCATTGCCCAGGTGACCTTGCAGATCGGCTTCCTTGAAGTATTCGCCGTCCTGCTCGCTGGTGATCTTGGCCTTGCGCACTTCGATGTCCGGGACGATGCCCTGAGCCTGGATCGAGCGGCCGTTCGGCGTGTAATACAGCGCCGTGGTGATCTTCAGCGCGCGGTCGTTGTTCAGTGGCAGCACGGTTTGCACCGAGCCCTTGCCGAAACTGGTGGTGCCCATGACCACTGCGCGTTTCTGATCCTGCAGGGCGCCGGCCACAATTTCCGAGGCCGAGGCGCTGCCGCCGTTGATCAGCGCAACCATCGGCACCGCTTCGCTTTCGTCTTTGCCGGTGGCGGAGAAGCGCAGCTCGGAGTTGGCGATGCGGCCCTTGGTGTAAACGATCAGGCCTTTGGTGATGAAGTGGTCGACCACTTCCACCGCTGCCTGCAGCACGCCGCCCGGGTTGTTGCGCAGGTCGAGGATGATGCCTTTGAGCTTCTTGCCGTTGTCCTTGCGCAACTTGGCCAGGGCCTTGGAGACTTCTTCGCCGGTCTTGACCTGGAACTGGGTGATGCGGATGTAGCCGTAGCCGGACTCCAGCAACTGGCTCTTCACGCTCTTCACCTGAATGATGGCGCGGGACAGGGTCACGTCGAACGGCGTGCCGCCATCGCGAACCAGGGTCAGGGTGATTTTCTGGCCGATCTTGCCGCGCATCTTGTCCACGGCTTCGGTCATGCTCTGGCCGCGAGTCGGCTGGCCGTTGATCTTGACGATGAAGTCGCCGGCCTGGATGCCGGCCTTCGAGGCGGGCGTGTCATCAATCGGCGAAACCACCTTGATGAAACCGTCTTCGGCGCCGACTTCGATGCCCAGGCCGCCGAATTCGCCGCTGGTGCTTTCCTGCAATTCAGCGAAGTCTTCCGGGCCCAGGTAGGCGGAGTGCGGGTCGAGGTTGCTGAGCATGCCCTTGATGGCGTTTTCCAGCAGGGTCTTGTCGTCCACCGGTTCGACATAGGCTGCCTTGATCCGGTCCATGACCTCGGCAAAGGTGCGCAACTCTTCCAGCGGCAGCGGCGCCTTGGTAGTCGCAGCAGTGCCCGCAGGCGCGACCGCCGGAGCCGGTTGAGCAGCGAACGCCAGAGGCGCGCCGATCACCAGGGCGATCGTCAGGGCCAGCGAGGTAAGACGGGACAAATGCAGCATGTCGAACGAACTCCTAATGTAGGTGACTCAACGCCTATCCTTGCGCGCGGCACCATTGCGCCGGATCACTCGGGTGACCCTGCTGACGAATTGCGAAATACAGTGCTGGAGTGTCCTGCCCGCCGCTGTTACCGACAGTGGAGATGGACTCACCGGCTTTCACCACGTCACCCGCAGACTTGAGCAGCGTCTGGTTGTGACCGTAAAGACTCAAAAAACCGTTGCCGTGGTCAAGGATCACCAGCAAGCCGGCACCGCGCAGCCAGTCGGCAAACACCACGCGGCCTCCGTGCACGGCATGCACCTGGCTGCCGGCGGAGGCGCTGATCATCACGCCGTCCCACTTGGTGCGGGCGTCGTCGCCACGGGTTTCGCCAAAGCGTGCCAGCAGTCGACCATCAACCGGCCATGGAAGTTTTCCCCGGCTGGAAGCAAACGGGCCGCCAAACGTCTCGCCTGAGCTTGAAACCAAGGCGCCGGGTGTCGATTTAACGGGTTTGCGTGGGGCGTCAGTGGCGTCTGCATCTGCTGCCGCCTGAGCCTCACGTAAACGCTTTTTTTCGGCTTCCTGCTGGGCAATCAGCGCTTTTTGCCGCGCTTCTTCTGCCTCACGAGCCTGGCGGGCCAGGGTTTCTTCGATGGTTTTAAGGACTTTAGACAGGTCTGCCTGATCTTGCTCGCGGGCGGCCAGTTTCTGATCGCGAGCCTTTACGTCATCGCTGAGCTTGGCGAGGACTTGCTGGCGTTCCTGACGGACTTTGTCGAGTTCATCGCGCTGGCTGTCGAGGCTGCTCTTTTGCACCAGCAACTGCGCTTGTTGCAGGGCGATGTCTTTTTCGACGTTGGCCAGTTGGCGCAAGGTTTCGTTGAAACTCTTCAACTGCTCCAGGCGGGCCTGGCTCAGGTAATCGTAATAGGTGAGGGTGCGGGCGAATTTTTCCGGATTCTGCTGGTTGAGCAGCAGCTTCAAATACTCCTGACGGCCGTTCTGATAGGCCGCGCGGGCCTGAATGGCGATCAGTCTTTGCTGTTCAATGCGCGCGCTCTGGAGTTTTTTTTTCTCACCATCGAGACGCTGCAGCTCGGATTCGCTTTTCTTCAGCTCTTTTTGCAGGGCTTCGACCTGCTTCTCGAGCTTGCCCATCTCGGTCTCGGTGCCCTTGAGGTCTTTCTGCACCCCGGATTTTTCTTCCTGGAGCTTGCCCAGCAGTTTTTTCAGCTCGGCGATGTCCTGACGCGTGGCGTCCAACTGTTGTTGGGTTTGCGCGCGCTCGTCAGCAAAGGCCGGTTGGAGCAGGCAAGTCAGGGCAAGGGCTATCAGGACGCGAAGCATAGAGGCGGGCGACACCAGGGAAAGGGACGGCCTAGTATGCCCGCCCCACGCTGCAAAAAAAACGCCCAATTGGAGCTGTGTGATAACCGGCCCGAAAAACACCGCAAAACCAATGTGGGAGCGGGCTTGCTCGCGAAAGCGGTGTGTCAGTCAACGTTGATGTCGACTGACACACCGCTTTCGCG
>NZ_JAGYGF010000066.1:0-33000 GCF_019947305.1 Pseudomonas sp. BF-RE-21
TTGCATTGAGGGTCCGTCTCGGGTGGGGGCTGGCATCCAGGAAATTCTACGCTAGGGGGCTGACCGTAACGCGTGCCCATTTTCGAACGATTGGGTAGCGTGATTAATGTCTGCTTTCGCCTGTGGATTCAACCGGTCGACGCTACAGACTGGGTAAATCGTCCAGCGCTGCGCCCCATTGGCTGAGTGATTACTTCCTCGATAAAGAACCGTTAAGAGTTCTCCAAACGTTGATGCTAAGAAGGCAGAACCATGCCCCGCTCAAACAGGACAGTACTGGCAAATTCCGTGAACGCTCTAACTGCACGGGGAATATGCCGCCTGCTCGGAAATACAAAATAGACACCTGCCTCATGGCTATAGCCGGGCAAAACTTCCTTCAGCACTCCTTGTTCTAGAGGTGCGAGTGTGGTCAGGGATGGCACCAGCGCTATACCCAGGTTTGCCAGCGCAGCGCCTAGCTGTGCCTGATGAGTGTTCACCTGAAAGCGGCTGCTGACGGGCACTTCGATCATGCCGTCTGGACCACGCAATCGCCATGTGACCGGAGTGCTTCCGATCGCGGGCCGCGTGATGCATTCATGTTGGGTCAGATCTTGCGGACTGATCGGTGTTCCATGTGTGGACAGGTAGTCAGGGCTGGCAACCATACGCCACTCAATCCAACCGATTTCCTTTGCCACCAGCATTGGCTCCACCATTTTGCCGGACCTGACGGCGACATCAATGCCGTCAGCCAGTAAGTCGGCGCGAGCATCGCTAAGCACAAACTCAACTCGCACGGCGGGATGCTTGGCCATGAAGTCCGCAATCAACTCCATGGGAAACCAGTTTAAGAAGTCCACGCCGGCTGCCACGCGAACCCGGCCGCTCGGCTTTTTGCTGCTATCTGCCAGATCCTGGGCAGACTGGTTCAGTGCGTCGATCTGCTCTGCACACTGTGCAAAAAAGGCCTGGCCGGCATCTGTCAATGCCAAACGGCGCGTTGAGCGCTGCAGTAAGCGTACGCCGACGCTGCGTTCCAGTGCTTGCAGACGACGGCTGCCAGTGCTGGGCGGAATACCCAACCGTCGCCCAGCCTCTGCAAAGCTGCCCGCACGTACCACGTGAACGAATAGGGCAATGTCATTCAAGTCCAAGATCAATCATCCCAAAAATGCACGAGTACATGTCATTGCTTCATCTTTTCCCATAATAACTCCCGACCTAACATTGCGGGCACCTTTTACACAGGAAGCCTGTAATGACCCTCTCTTTGCATCACCCGGCGCAGCTCGGCGAACTGTATTTAAAGAATCGCATCATCATGGCGCCGATGACACGCAGCCGGGCAACTGAAGCCAACACTCCCAACGCTTTAATGGCCGAGTATTACTCCCAGCGCGCATCCGCAGGGCTGATCATCGTTGAAGGCACCTCGCCTTCACCGAACGGCCTGGGTTACGCGCGGATGCCAGCCTTGTTCAATGGTGCCCACGTACAAGACTGGAAGCAGGTCACCGCCGCAGTGCATGCCAAGGGTGGCAAGATCGTACTTCAGCTAATGCACGCCGGTCGTGTTGCGCATGTTGCCAATTTGCCCCTCGGCGCAGAAGTGCTTGGCCCTGGCGCAGAGCGCGCACCGGGTGACATTCATACTGACGCACATGGCATGCAGGCCACCTCCACGCCACGCGCAATGAGTGCCACCGATATTCAGGTGGCCGTCGCCGAATTTGCGCGCGCAGCGAGCCTCGCCATTGAAGCCGGTTTTGACGGTGTGGAGCTGCATGCCGGCGGCGGTTATCTGCTTGATTCCTTTTTCAACGCAACCATCAATCAACGCAATGATGCATACGGCGGAAGTTCGTCCGCGCGTAACCGTTTCATTCTGGAAGTCGTTCAGGCAGTGGTGGCTGCAATCGGCGCGACGCGTGTAGGCATCCGCTTCATGCCCCACAGTGGAGCGAATGGTGCATTCAACTATGCGGAAATGGACGCGCAATATGTCGAACTCTGTCGGCAACTCTCCAGCTTCGGCCTCATGTACCTGCACCTGGTGAACTTCGAATCGATGGGGCTGCCGCCGCTGCCGGTCAGCCTACGTGACGCCATGCGCGACGCTTTCAAGGGTCCGCTCGTATTGGCAGGAGGTTTTGACCAGGCCAATGCGGCAGGCGCACTGGAAAGAGGCGAGGCCGAGTTTCTTGCCTTTGGCCGGCCATTCCTGGCCAATCCTGATCTGGTAAATCGTTTGCAGGCCGGCGCTCATTTGAATTCCGCCGACTTCGCGACGTTTTATTCCAGCGGATCGCAAGGCTATACCGACTACCCGACTCTGGCTGAACAAAACGCATTGAAGGTTGAAGCATGAAGACGTCCCAAACTTATCGGCTGACAGCGCCAAGCCTGGAATCGCTGCAACTGTTTACCGAGACCGTGCCTGCCATCGGCTCATACGAAGTATTGGTCCGGATGCGCGCCGCATCACTTAACTACAAGGACAATTTCTACCTGGCTGGCGCACAGGGTATTCAGCTGCCTCGCCCAACCGTGCCGCTATCGGACGGCGCTGGCGAAGTCGTAGCGGTTGGTGAGCATGTAAATCGGTTCGCAGTGGGCGATAGCGTGGCGGGTAACTTTGTGCAGGACTGGCTGTATGGCCCCCTCGGCGATCACGCCGCAAATTCGAGCACGACGCTTGGTCACGGGATTGACGGCACGCTGACGCAATACCGTGTCTTCAACCAGGAAGGGTTGGTGGCATTACCCCGGAATTTGTCTTACGAAGAGGGCGCCACGTTACCTTGCGCTGCGGTGACAGCCTGGAATGCCGTGCGAGAGGTACGCCCTTCGCAAACAGTGCTCATTCTGGGCACCGGCGGCGTAGCCCTGTTCGCGCTGCAGTTTGCCAGTGCGCTGGGCGCCCGAACTATTGTCACGTCCTCCAGCGATGCCAAGCTGGCGCGAGCAGCTGCAGCCGGGGCGGATCACCTGATCAACTATCAAAGCGATCCGGACTGGCACAAAAAAGCACGCGAGCTGACCGGTGGGAAAGGTGTTGATCACGTCATCGAGACCGTTGGTCCTGATACGCTGGAACGCTCCATACTCGCAACGCGCCGTGACGGTACGGTGCATTTGGTTGGCCTGATCAATCCGGTTGGGAAGATTGACCCAATGCTAATTCTTGGCGGTACGGTCACAGTACGCGGCGTGCGTGTCGGTTCGCGGCAATTGTTCGAGGAGATGAATACCTTCATCGAGCGCAAAGGAATCCACCCGATTATTGGACACCGCTTTGACTTTAGCGATGCCAGGGATGCCTTCGCCCAGCAACTCAAAGGGCCAGAGTTTGGAAAGATCGTAATCACCTTCTGACGTGGAGATGCTCGGCCGGACGCCGTCGCTCACGCGGCTGCTTCTGGCCGATTGTTGTCGTTCACGAACGACTGCTTTCGGTTGTGGATTCAACCGGTCGACGCAACAGATTGGCTGTTTTGCAGGACGAAGCAGTCACCGATGTTCCGCTGCCAACATTGACCTGAATTGAGAAGTGATCTCTGAAGATAGCCCGGCAGCTTCGAACACTGCGCAGGTGAAGCTAACGGGTGCAGGGCCTGGAGCAGTTATAATGCGGTCTGCAACCACAGCCACTGCACTGCATCGATAAAGCGTGCGCCCCTCATAACCTACGGCATTCTGCTGTAAGAAGTCAGCGCTGTTCGATGTATGAGGAACCGTGTCGAGAAGCCCGGCCCTCGCAAGTGCCAGCGTTCCCCCACAGATACCGGCAATTGTCGCTCCACTTGAACGACTAGCATGAAGAAACTCTCGAATATCCGGTGCTTCTGCACGCTCCCAGACCATTCCTCCAATGACGACAACAACGTCCGGTTTCCAGTCCAGACATTGTTGCAAGCTGCTATCGACAGTTACAGCCAATCCACCCTGCGAGAGGAACTGCCCCGTAGCAGAAGCGAAAAACCTGACGTCGATCCCGTAAAACGGAGACGCAGTTCCAGCAATGAAAGCATATTCCCAGTCCGCAAAACCGGGTGTCAGTATCAATCCCACGCGTGCCATCAGTCAGAATCCTCCATGAATGCCAATAACATATGGCGACAACACACATACATCAAGGGCTGCTATGGGTCGATAGCAGTCGCCCACGGAAGGCGCGTAATGGTCCTAGGACGCTATTAAAATTCCTACACAAACCTCGGAATGCGTCACCTTCCCCGCCGTGCTGATGAAGCCTATAGTCCGACCCGTCGCCCAATATGGCGATTCGGGTTTGGCGACCTGATCGGTCGGATGCAAAAGCGCTGTGCTTTAATGCAGTCGCTTTTGCATGCCCGCAAAGCTGTCTTTATGGCAGCTGTGCGCGGGAGACCTTCGGGTCTGCCGGTTTTCCGATCCCGGTTCGCCAACCTGCGTACAGCTGTCACCCATTCGTTTGGCGACGATTGAGGGGCAGTCAAACTTTGCCTTGATCGGAGTTTCACCCATGGAAAGATACATGCCCCTCACCGGAATCGACCTGGTCCCGGCCTCCCTGCTCATCGACACCGAAGCCCCACTCGACGTATTGCAAGCTGCAGCTGATTACCGAATTCGCGCAGTTACACAGGTGCTGGAAAACATCGCCTTTCGCGCCGAGATTGGTTGCGACACGGTGGTGTTGTCGGATTTCTCCAAACTGCTGGCCATTCCGTTGCGCGATGGTTGTGACTTGATGGATGTGATTGGTAGACGATTGCGGGCGCAGGCGAAGGTGTGAATGAAAACGGGCGCTACAAGCGCCCGTTTTTTTGTCTCTGGATCTGACCACCCGTGTTGCCCAACCGCTGGTTATTTCTTCCTGCAAACTTCAACGTCGTCCTGAGTCCTTAACGCCGTGTCGATTCCTAATCTGTATCTGCAGTAGTCGATAATCCACTTCCGCTCCTCCTCCGTAAGGCGCTCTACTCTTCTGATCTCCCCATCATTGGCGTGGATGTTGTAGAACTTCATCCGAACAGTCGGGTGTTTCTTGATAAACAGGATGGTCTCGATGTCACCATCTTCAAGCGCTTCGTAGTACCCGATGTAGAGAACGGCAAGCACTAAAAGCACCGCTGCAATCAAAAAGGCTCGGACCGCAAACGGTGAGCAAACTGCCGTTATTGCCGGTGCTCGTACGCCCGTCGCCCCGACAGAGCCTCCCATAGCATAACGAGCCCTACTACGACGGTTAAAATGAAAAACATGACTTTTTGCAGCAGATACAAAACAAAGCGCTCTGGTTGTTCGTCGAATACAAGGTGTTCGTTAATCGTGTTTCGACGAGGCCCTGTCAATGCGTCTAATTGCCAAGTGGTCAGAGCGTCATATAGTTCCAGAGCCAACACCAAAGCAACGAGTAGTAATAACAGTGCACCGATGAAACGGTAAATGCGGGTGCGATATCCTGAGATCACAGAAGCTCCATCTTTCTAATCAGCTGATAACGTGGCGGCGGTTCATAGTGGTACCTGAGGGCGGCCATACGACAGGTCAGATATTCCTCGGGGCAAAAAACATTCACGAAGTAGACATTGCGCTTCTCGCTAGACGCCAAAGAAGACAGTCTATTCAACCGTGAACTGGTCCAGCAACAGCATAGTCCCCATGACTAGCACTACCCATCCCGCGCACAGGCCGACTCAGTTGCCGGGGCTTGCTCGCGATGGTCTTGAACGTAGCCGCGGGGTTCCTGGAGTAACGCGGGGTTCTTTGGTCCATCGCGAGCAAGCTCGCTCCTACAGCTTGTGCAGCTGCCTGATATGGCTGCGAATGCGCACCCGTTTTTCGGCAGTTGCGAACTACACGTCAACACGGCGAAGGATCCATTTGTGAGCCAGTCGGCCGAAGCGATTTCCACAAAAAAATATGTGAAATAAAATGTGAAGATAATTTTCGCTAAAGCTCCAATAAAACCTCTACAGCCCAATAAATTAGCGCTTGTTCATCAAGTCAGTATGTGAAATAAAATGTGAAGACTTTGATACGGTAAAAACCGCTATGTCCCTGATCACATCAAAAACCTGGCTCGACCCCATTCTCCCTGACACGTTGCCTCCATCGATCATTGCGCTCGCGGACGCGTTGCCTAGAAAGACACAATTTCTAGCGGGCCGCTTGCCGTCCGAAACCGCTGCACGCCTCGGCCGTCTCCTGCAAATCACCAATACGTACTATTCGAACCTGATCGAAGGGCAATACACCGAGCCTGCCGAGATGCAGAGAGCGCAAGCAGCGCCGGTCAAAGACCGCAAGCAGCTCAAAAACCTCGCGGTTGAACAGATGGCGGTGCAAGCGTTGCTCGAACGGGCGTTGCGCCAACGTGCACCGTTCGACTGGGGTGACATGTTTGCGCCCGAGCTTGTGAGCACGACACACAAACGGCTTTTTCGCGGCGCCAGTGACGCGGAGCGCACGTTGTCAGATGGCTCGGTCATGTACCCCGGCATCCTGCGATCGCTCACAGGTCAGAACGTTGTCGTTGGCAATCATGATGCTCCGGACGCTCGCGCTGTAGACGGAATGTTGCAGCACCTTCAGGCAGGATTCGGGCGGCAGACGGATTCCCGTCGCCAGCTGATTGCTGCGCTTGCCTACCACCATCGCCTTGCCTGGATTCATCCCTTCGCGGACGGGAATGGTCGCGTTGCCCGGTTGGTCACTCATCTTCAATTGGTGAGTCTGGGACTGCGACCAACGTTGTGGTCGCTGTCTCGTGGGCTGGCAAGGCAACACCAGAATTACTACGCCGCTCTGACCATGGCCGACCGCCCAAGAGAGGGTGATCTGGACGGACGAGGTCAGTTGTCTCAGCGGCGTTATTTCGAATTCATCGAGTTCATGCTGCAGGTTTGTCACGATCAGGTCGATTACATGACCGCAGCGGTAGACCCGTCCCAAATTCGCGAGCGTGTCATACGCGCGTTTCACAACAACGAGAAACTTCTACAACAAGGTATTCGCCCGGAAAGCGCGCCAGCGATGATCGCGCTAATCACTCAAGGAAGCTTGCCGCGCAACGAATTCAAGACCTTCACCGGCCTTACCCCACGCCCGGCAATCGATGAGCTGTCGCGGCTGATTAAAGTTGGCTTGGTGGAAAGCCAAACGCCCAAATCCCGAATTGTCACACCCGGTCTGCCTGCCTGGTTTGCCCAGGACATTTTTCCGGATTTGCATCGACGGTTTCAATAATCCACACGCCCTTCAAAGCCAGCGTTGTGAACGCACATCTATAGATCCACTGGGCACGCGCCCCACCAGATCGCCATCCCCAAAAAAATATTTAGTAAATTTTTTTTGCATTCAGTAAATTCTGCTAAGGTACAGCTATTCGTAATCGGATTCCATTGCTGCCAAGCCGGAGGATGCTCAAGAATGAACAGCGAAATGTTTGTGCAATTGGCGCTCGAAGCGCTGTCCTGTAGTCAGAAAGAGTTAGCCAAACGCTTCGGCGTATCTCCAACGCAGATCAGCAAGTGGAAGAAAGATGAGCACATGTCTCTTGATATGGAAGAAAAATTTCGTTCACTCCTAAATATTGGTGATAAAAACCCCGCGTTTGTCTTGTGGTCCGGATCAATCGAAAATGCGGTAAAATGGGAAACTCTGATTCATTATCTCGCCGAAAACGCGCTGCAAGAAGCCGAAACAGGGTATACAACTGCGCCACTGCTGGATGAAAATGGGTTATTGTGCTTCGAAACTTTTTCCGCACTAAGAGAAATTGGGGTTACTCTTCCAAAAGAGTTCCCTAAGGATCTGGATTTAGATTACGACGACACTGACAACGAAGACCTCTGGGATAAAATCAGCGAAAACCCGTACGTAGCAACGATTTATAAAATCTACAAGTCTTTAAATGATATTTATGGATTCTATGCCGCATATATAGCAGATCTAATCTATGACGATGAGCTAGATTTATTTGACAGCCCTGCTTACGATATTGAAAGCTGCCTTTTATCACTGGCTACAAGTAAAACCGAGGACATTCCACTTCCGACTCCAAATTTTAGTCAATTTAAATATCGAATCACGGAAGAGTACAAAGAATGGATAACTACCGTAAAAGAAAAAGCATTTCGTGCGGGCATACCTTTAAGGGCAGAGCTTCTTGGTCTGGCATACAACTCTGCTGGCGAGCTAGGGCATGAAGCAGAAGCGGAAAGCCTCGGCTTTAACTCATCCCGGGTGCACCCGGACATATACATGAACGAACTTCTTATCGGAATGAGATTAATTCATCAAGCTCTGCCCGTTATAATGAAAAAACTCGGCATTGAGAATGAATTCGAACTCGATACATCAGAACTCCACCTCAATTAACGCCTATCACAGTTTTTATCTTAATATCGTGCACTCCTTTGTCGTGCAACGAGTTCGTAGAGCCCTCAAGACGGGGAAAACACCGGCTTGGCAGCTTTATGTGTGGCAAGCGGCTGGGTACAGGGGGCGTGCATCGCGCTAGACTGGACACGAAAAGGGGACAGATTCATTTATAAACAATCCGTCCTCTTTTCTGTGAGCCATCTCTATCCCCATTTCTCCGAATACGAACCCACCGCGAGCTCTTCCGCCAATCTGCTTTTCTGTTCAAACCTCGCTAGATCGGTTTCACCATCAACCACACCCGCGCAACCCGAAAACCCTCCGCATTGCCCCGCAACCAAGTCCACAACGGTACCAACCCTGCCAAAAAGCTACGCCCCAGCGGGAAGTACCGGGCGGTGTTTCCCGAGGGCAAAGGTGTCGCGTGGGATAAGGCGCAGAGTTACAACGCCGAACGGCAAATCAAAACGACCACCGTTGCACAGTGAATCGAGCAGCATTTGCACTGATCGCACAGGCTTGCTGGATGCAGGAGAAGGCGCAAATACGATACCTACAGACCTTTCTCACTTCGACGCCTTACGAGGATCATTCTGGCTATCAACATACTCAAGGCCCAGCGGACCCGTTCCGTAAACTTGTGAAATGTACTCTCCTGATTTAGCCCAGTGAAAGTGTGGCGTATTGGCCGGAAGTATCACTACGCTGCCTGGGCCATAAGCCACCAGCTTGGCCGGATCGAAAGCAGTACCGAAGCCAATATAGAAAACACCGGACATGACGGTATAGATACGATCCTCAGGGTGTGTATGGGGCATTAATTTTGTGCCATTCGGCACTTTGACTCTGACAACGTAGGGTGCTGGCTTACTCGGGTCGCCGGCCAGCACAGCCAGTTTCACTTCTTTCGGGAATGCTGGAAAGCTGCGCCACTCAACGTCTTCATTATGTAAAGCACCGACCTTATCAAGCGGCAATGGTTGTGCCTGGACGAACGGCATTGTGGCGCTGGTGACAATAAGTGCAGCCAGACAAGCAGTTTTCATAATGTACTTAATCATGAAAGGCACCTTGATTACGCAGTAAAAAATTTAATGTCGTCACCTGCGCCAATAGTAAGTTCGGTGGGCAATTCGAGGCGAGTCGTGTGCGGCTTACTGTATTTGTCACTGGTGGCAATGAGAATGGTGTTGTCGCGCATTACAGTTGATACGCAATGTAATCAATGCGCTGTCACGTTCCAGCTGCCGGGGCTGCACCCGATCATCACACTCACCAGAGGTAGGCTGCTCGCCCTATCAATGCCGTCAATGGTCACCATCACGTCAATGAAGTTCTCTTAAAAAATCCGCGGCGTAACATCTGCTCCATACCAACCAACAACACCCCGGAGCACACGATCATGAAACGCCAAACCATTCTCAGCATCGCTTTCTCGGTATTTGCAGTTAACGCTTTCGCCGCTACCTCGACTCACCCGGTTGTCGCTGAAGGCGGCTCGGATCGTCTGATTGAAAGTCGTGTGGCTGAAGGTGGTTCGGATCGTTTGATCGAGAATCGTGTGGCCGAAGGTGGTTCGGATCGTTTGATCGAGAATCGTGTGGCCGAAGGTGGCTCGGATCGTTTGATCGAAAACCGTGTTGCTGAAGGTGGCTCCGACCGCCTGATCGAAAACCGCGTTGCCGAAGGTGGCTCGGATCGCCTGATCGAAAACCGCGTTGCTGAAGGTGGCTCGGATCGTCTGATCGAAAACCGCGTTGCTGAAGGCGGCTCCGACCGTCTGATCGAAAACCGCGTTGCTGAAGGCGGCTCCGACCGCCTGATCGAAAACCGCGTTGCTGAAGGTGGCTCCGACCGCCTGATCGAAAGCCGCGCTGTATAAACAAATCGCGTCACCGCAATACCCAAAAAGCCCGGCCTGATCAGCCGGGCTTTTTCGTGCGGGCGCAAAACACAGTCAGTCACACAGGTCTGCAACCCAAAAACCACCACACAAAACTCATGGCGAAAAATATCTTAGCTACTACCCTTAGCCTGAGGCATTGAGGCTACCTGCTTTCACCTTTCCGACATTGATCCAGTCGTTTCAAACCTGCCTGGCCACATGGAGGCCGCGCGATGAGCATTCCGTTGTTTTTCGCGATGTCAGCCGTACTGTTTCTGAGCAGCCCTGCCCTTCACGCGCAGCCAGTGGAGGCGGCTGCAAGCGCTGCCGAGCCGGCGCCCGTCGCGGCGGCGGTCAAAGACGCGGTGTTTACCGAAGAGCAGTTGGATCAAATGTTGGCGCCCATTGCGCTTTACCCGGACCCGTTGCTGGCTCAGGTGCTGATGGCCACAACTTATCCTGGGGAAGTCACCGAGGCGGTGACCTGGTCCAAGGCGCACCCCGATGCCAAGGGTGATGATGCGGTCAAACAAGTGGCTAGCCAGCCGTGGGATCCGAGCGTGCAGGCGTTGGTGGCCTTTCCGCAGGTCCTTGCAACGCTGGGACAGGATCCCGTTTGGGTACAGCGCCTGGGTGATGCATTCCTGGCGCAGCCCGACGATGTCATGGAGGGTGTGCAACGCTTGCGTCATCAGGCGCAAGCAGCCGGCAACCTGCAGAGCAACCAGTATCAGAATGTGACGGTTCAGGCCGCGGCGCCACCCGCGCCCGCACCAGCCCCCTCAGCGCCAGCGCCGGCTCAGCTCCCTGCCAACAACACCACCATTATCATTGAGCCCTCCGATCCGCAGGTGGTGTACGTCCCTACCTACAACCCGACAACAACCTACGGCACTTGGGCCTACCCGGCTTCACCGCCTGTTTACTACCCTCCGCCGCCCGCCTATTACCCCGGTTCGGCATTGATGGCCGGGCTGGCATTTGGGACCGGCGTCGCGATCGTCGCGTCCTTGTGGGGTGAATGTGACTGGGGCAATAACGATGTCGACATCGACATCGACCGCTACAACAACATCAACCGTAATAACCAGATCACCAATAACAATTGGCAGCACAACTCCATTCACCGCGATGGCGTGCCCTATCGCGACAACAGGAGCCGCCAACAGTACGGCCGCCAACTGGATGGTGCCAACCAGCGTGATGCCTATCGCGGGGACAATGCCCAGCGCGCCCAGGCCCGTGAAAAAGCCCGAAGCTCCATGGACAGGCACGGTATCGAGCGACCTGCGACCAGTAACCGCGAAGCCCGTGATCGAGCGAGTGCCGCCCAGACTGCGGGCCTCAATCGCAAACAAGCCGGTACAGATAGACCGAAGGCGGCTGACAGGGGCCAAGGCGCAGACAGACCGAAGGCAGCTGACAGGGGCCAAGGCACAGCCCGAAACACTCGCGAGAGTCAGCAGCCCAGAAGACAGAGCGCCGACGCCAATCAGCGTGCCCAGACGCGCCAAACGGCGCCACAACGGGCACCACAACGACCCGCCGCCAGTCAGGGCGGCGCCCGCAACAACGCATTCGCCGGCGCCCGCGCACCGTCCCAAACCAGCGCGCAGGTCAATCGTGGACGAGCCAGCCAGGCATCCGCGCAACGTCCCAGTGCGGCGCGATCAGCTGGCCATCAGGTCAGTCGGCCATCCAGTCCGCCTGCGCGTCAAAGGGGGGGGGGCCGTCGTTGAAACACTATCCTCGAATGAATACGCTCATGGGCCTGCCCGCTCAGGCTTTGGTGATCGCTGCCGGCTTGGCATGGTCGTGCGTTGTCACGGCACAGCAGGTATTTCCCACGCCAGAAAAAGCCGCTCAAGCGTTCGTCGACGCATTGGGTACGGAACACGCCGATCAGGCACGCCTGACAGAGTTGCTGGGCGCTGAATGGCGCAGTTTCATCCCGCGTGAAGGAGTGGAACGCAGTGATGTGGATGCGTTCATCAAGCAATACCACGAGCAACATGCCATTGAAAAAGCCAGCGACCGCAAGGCGATCCTGTCGGTGGGCAATGACCACTGGACATTGCCGATCCCCATGACAAAAGTGGAGAAAGGTTGGCGCTTTGACATTAAGGCCGGCAGCGCAGAAATCCGTGTCCGTCGTATTGGCCGCAACGAACTGGCCGCGTTGCAATCGGCGCTGACGTACCACGACGCCCAGATGGACTATGCGTCAGAGGACCGTGACGGTGACGGCGCCCTTGAGTATGCGCAGAAGTTTTTCAGCACCGCCGGCAAGCACGACGGGCTCTATTGGCAGGACGACGACAGCGGTCAGATCAGCCCTCTGGGCCCCTTGTTCGGCCAACGCATTGCCGACGAAGACTGGCACGGTTATCACTTTCGCATCCTTGAAGGCCAGGGCCCTTCGGCACCAGGTGGCGCCTACAGTTACCTTATCGGTGACAAGATGAGTCGCGGTTTTGCACTGATCGCCTGGCCGACGAAATATAAAGACACCGGGGTGATGAGTTTCATGATCAGTCATGAAGGCCAAGTGTTCGAGAAGGACTTGGGACCTGACGGTTACAAACTGGCGCAGTCGATGAAACGGTTTGATCCAGACGACAGTTGGAAGGAGGTGGAAGATCAGAAGCAGTAGTATTTATCCGCCCCGCCGGCCCGTTACCGGGTAGTACCTTTTAATCCCCGGGACCTTTAAGGGCGCCCATAGAAAAACGGGACAGACGACAATTCTCATCTAATCGTAGCCTGTCCCTTTTTTGCTAAACCGAGCGCGGTGCTTCAACGGGAGGGGTGCCGTCGTGAAACATCGTTTTCAGTTGAGCACGCAGTTCCGGTGAGTCGGTGTGTTTGTGAACACTGACCGCATGCTGTGCGGCAGCCTCGAGCAGTTCGTTTTCAGAGTCTGCGCAGAGCGCGACCGAGCATTTGGTATCGCTTGGAAACTCGCGGCAGTCGATGTATTTACGCGCCATGATCTTCTCCTCTCGTGAACGATCACTCGACGTAGGTCGCATCGAGTGTGCTGACGTTTGAAGTATAGGCCCGCCAAAAGGCGCGACCCGATGTCGAGCGTCCGCAGCCCTGGCGTCAAAAAAACACGGTAGCGCTGTGCTATCAGCTTGGTTTACTTTGCCGCGACAACGCTGAATTTCTGGCACTTGCCGTAAGAATCTCTGGGGAAAAGACAATGGACACACGCCTTAAGAACGTGGGACGAATCTTGGGCGTGACGGCGATGATGTCATCACTGAGCGGTTGCATCGTTGATCAACTGGACCCGTTTTACTATATGTACGGTGCTGCCGTGCAGGCATCGGGAGGATACGACGACGTGCCTGCCGGTACGGCGCAGGCTCCATTAGCGGCAGATCAAAACGCTAACATGCAGCGCCTCATCGACCGCGAGACGCCCGACCGCTATCGCTCGCGTAGCTGCGAGTACATTGAGATGTCCCTTATCGAAGCGGCGGGCTATATGACCAGCTCCAATGCGCTGGTCAAACAGCTTGCGGAGGCCCGTAAAGTCGCGGCCAGCCCGGCCTGGCAGGAGAAAGGCTGCAAAACGGCCAATTTCCCGGGGGGCAAAATCGGTATCGCCATGGAAACCGTCGACGCACAGAAAGCGTCGTTGTATTCCATGCCGACCAACGGCGTAGTGGTCTACAACGTTGGCGCCGGCAGCCCGGCGCAGCAGGGCGGAATACTGACTAATGATTTAATCGTGGCGGTCAATGAGCAGCCTGTCGCCGACTCCGTAGAGTTCCGTTTGCAGTTGGCCAAGGCGCCCATAGGCTCCACGGTCAACCTCAAGGTCTGGCGTTACCAGGCGTTTCAGACTCTGCCCGTGGTGGTCGGGCCCGGAGGTACGCCCGTTTCGATGTTACCGGTGAGCACATCGGCGGCGCAAAACACTGCGCCCTCCTCCAACCTGCAAGGCATGAACCTCGGCGAGGTGAATTCTTCTTATGCCAAGGCTGCGGGCTTGCCGTCGGCACAGGGTGCCTGGGTGATCGACACGGTCAAAGGCAGTGCAGCGGACAAAGCCGGCATCAAGCCATTGGATGTCATTGTCGAAATCGGCGGCCAGGAAGTCGCCAGTGCCCAAGACGTCGCTGACATCTCATCGCGCATGCGCGTCGGCTACAAAGCGACCGTAAGCGTCTGGCGCAACCAGGCGAAACGCGACGTGAAAATGGTCCTGAAAACTGACTGAACCTCAGGGTGTTGCGTTTCGTCCAGGAGCGCTACAGCCCGATAAACTTGAATAACCACACCCCTCCCATCCCGACCGCCAGTGTCAGGACTGTATTGCGAGTCTGCCAGGCGACCCAGGCCGCGATAATGGCGGCGGGTATCTGCGGGTTGTTCAACACGAACTCACTCTGCCCGTTGGGGTACACCACCGCGGGCAGCACAAGGGCCGCCAGCACACTCGCCGGTACGTAAAGCAAGGCTCGACTCAGCAATGCCGGGATGCGCAGCCGGCCATACAGTTCGACAAAGGAAAGGCGCATGGCGAAGGTTCCCAGGCCGACCGCCAGGAACATCCCCCACAAGGCTAAATCATTCATGGTGCCTCCCTCTCGACGTCATGGATTCGTGCCTCGCTCAATGGGCGCTTGCGAGCCGTCTCGATCAACAGTCCCGCCATGACCCCGCCGATGGAAGCGGTGACCAACCCAAGGTTGTAGGGCATGTTGATCGCCAACACCGCGAGCATCCCTCCGACCACCGCGGCACCCAGGCTCGCCGCGTTACGTATGCCGGGCACCAGAAGCGCCAGAAAGGAAAGTGGTATGGCAAAGCTCAACGACCAGGTTTCGGGGATGCTTGCGCCGAGGTAGACGCCCGCCAGTACCGACAATTGCCAGGACAGCCACATGGCCACGGCGGTGCCTGCATAGTAGTGATGTGCGAATGCCCCCAGCTCGCCTGAAGACAGTTTGAGACTGCACAGCGCGTAGGACTGGTCAGAAAGCATGTAGGACAAAGGCCACGTCCAGCGCTTGGGCAAGTGGTGCATGTAAGGCGCCAGTGACGCGCTGTACATGATAAAGCGCAAGTTGATGACCAGCGCAGTGACGACAATCGCCAGCGGCACAACCCCCGTATGCAGCAGTTGCAGTGCAACCATCTGCGCGGAACCCGAGTAGAACAGCAGCGTCATGCCCATGGTCGTGCCGGGCGACATGCCCATGTTGATCGCCATGACCCCCGTCAGCAGGCCGAAAGGAACGACACCGGGACTCAATGGAATGAGCGCCCGGACACCTTGCATGAACGCTTCCGTTGCTGTTCGGTACGGCATTTCGACTCCTTGGTCTGGTGTTCGCGCTGGCGGTTCGATGGACCGTGACGCCGGCCATTCCGCTGCGCGATACAGGGTAAGCTGGGGCTATTGCACGCCACTTGGGCAGATCTTTGCCTGGCCCATGGTCCGCAGCCCATCGTGCGGTAGAGTGTGGACCCGGAGCCCGATGGGCAGAACCGACTTTTTTTTCGAGAAAACAGGTAGTTTTTGTTATGGCTAAAAGCTCACAGCCTGATCAGGCCCTGCTCTCAATGCCGTCCTTCAAGGCCATGAGATCCTTCGTGGCCGCTGCCAAATATCGGAACTTCACCCGGGCCGCCGAGGCATTGTGTGTCACCCAGGCGGCGATCAGCCGTCAGATTCGCGAGCTGGAACTCTATTTGGGCACCGAGTTGTTCACGCGCACCGGGAGGGAAGTCAGGCTGACAGCCTCGGGCACGGCACTCTTCGATGCTGCGCAGCTGTCCTTGCTCAACATCTTTCAAGCAACCGAAAGAATCCGTCGGGAAAAAAGCGACAAGCGCACCCTGACACTTTGCTGCTCGCCCGCCCTATCGGCGCTTTGGTTATCCCACAGGCTCAAAGACTTCTTCAGCGCCAATCCCGATGTCGACCTGAATGTCATCACCACCCAGCATTTTCTGGTGATGGAGCCCGGAATCATTCCGGACATTTTCATCACCCAGACCAGTGACCTGCGCCCCGGCTATCTACGAATCCCCTTGTTTCATGAAGTCGTCTACCCCGTGTGCACGCCTGGTTATCTGGAAGCGCATCCAGAACTGAGCACTTTGGAGGGCATGCGCAACAGCGTCCTGTTGGACCTCAACCCTTATGGCCGTTCCCAGTTGACGGAACAGGTCGACTGGAATGTGTGGTTCGCTTTCCAGTCCCATGACCTGAAGATCCCGGCCTCGGAAAATCCGCACTATTTCAGCAGCAACGACTACAGCCTTCTGGTGCAAATGGCGCTGGACAATCAAGGTGTCGCCTTGGGCTGGGATCATCTGGTGAGGCATCTGGTACAGCAGGGGCGCCTGGTTCGGCCTGTGACGGAAGAGCTGACGCTCAGGGAGGCGGTTCAGTATTTGATGATTAATGAGAAGAAGGCGGATGATCCTGCGTGCGGGCGTTTGAAGGACTGGCTGGTTGCTCAGTTCAAGTGAGTGATTTGCGAAGATGGCAGCTGAAAAGCAGCTCCTGAAAAACACCCGACGATGAAACACCCGCTGAACGCTTCAGCCACCAGCGTCCATGTGGGAGACGTTCGATGATTTCTTCTCGGGAACGGTAAAACTCACTGTCGTACCGGTGAGGATCTTGTGCGTCGGGTCGGCCACTTCCAGAAGAACCTTGTGAGCACCGGGCGTCAGTCCAACCAGGATAATCGGGCCGTCACTGGTATGCGCCCACGTACCTTTCCAGTCATCGACCGTCACATGGAGGTGGCTGAGACGAGGTGAGACTTCACCCGCTGCCTTGCCAAATACCGGCATGATCCTGGCGTGCTCTGTTCGATACTGGATGATGACAACACCACGGGCCAGCGGCTCGGCAAGCGGTGGATAGGCAATGAGTTTTGGCAGCGCTTCGGATTCCAGCGGGAGTATTGCCGGTGGGTGATCGGTATCCGCTTCTCCTTCACCGAATGCAGCCATGCAAAAAAAGCCACCCAAGGCCAGGACACACAGATTTCTGAGCGCGACGGACATGGCGTTTTACTCCCGCATGATGTTACTCAAGGCTAGTCCATTGCAGAGAATGCATTGCAGGGCTGACGGGGCGTCTTTTGCCGCTCACTTCAGGAAGGCAAATACCGCGCAACCCTCTCATCCAATAGCTTGATCAGCGCCGGTTCCATGTACTGAAAAATATCCGGTATGTCCAAACAAACGACGGGTTTGTCCGCCAGTTCCGAACCAAATCGAGCCATCAGTTTGTTGCGATGAATGGGCTCCATGACAACGATCAGTTCAGCCCACTGCAGCAGTTCCAGGCTGACCGGAACATACGCATCGTTGCTGATGCCCGCCGACGCGGTTTTCACGCCCGGCCAGTCAGCAAAATGTCGCTCGGCCGTGGGGCTGCGCAGGCGGTTCTGGCTGCAGATGAAAAGTACGTTCAACATCGTATGACTCCCGACAGTTAACGCGCCTGGGACTCAGGCGAATTACCGGGTCACGGCCGCACTCCGGGTGCCCGCGAACGCACTCGTGCCAAGCCAGCGCCACAGGCTTTTCGCGTCTTGTACGGCGCCATCCACACGCAGCTCTCGCGACTGAAGAACGTCCCCCGGCGTGCGGTCGCCCGTCCACACCTCGGTCAATGCGCGCACGCTGGAGTCCACGACGAGGGTCAGTTCGCGGCCAGGGTCGTCGCGGCACAGGTCGGCTACCCCCTCTTCAACCACGAGCCACCACGCTTGTTCGCCGGGCCGTGCGTCGCGGAACGTGAAGTGGATGACCACCGGTCGGGGCGGGAATGTTTCGATGCGCACGAACCGGCGCACGTCCCACATCAGCAAGCCCGCGTCGAGTTCATCATCGCGCAGGCGGCTGCCGATCCAGCGTGCGCCCCAATGACCCAGCGCCATGATGATCGGGCGCAACTCCTTGCCCGCCTCGGTCAGGCTGTACTCCCAGACTTTGCCCGTGGCTGTGCGGTGCACGACGCCGATTTCTTCCAGATGGCGCAGCCGCTGTGTCAGCAGGTTGGTGGACATCCGGGGGACGCCGCGGTGCAGTTCGTTGAAGCGCTTGCTGCCGCACAACAGTTCGCGCACGACCAAAGGTGTCCAGCGCTCACACAGTGCTTCGGCACCGCGTGCGACCGTGCAGAACTGACCGTAGCTTTCGTCCATTGCCTGGGCTCCGCAATTACAACGCTTCAGATTCTGAACTAGCCCCGCCACTTCGCCACGCGCACGCTCAAGCCTTCGAAGCCAAGAACCAAAGGTGAACGCCATGACCAAGGTTGCCATTATTCAGCGCCCGCCCGTGCTGCTCGATCGCGGCGCAACGATCGCCCGGGCCGTGCAATCGGTCGCCGAAGCTGCGGCGGCGGGAGCTTCGCTGATCGTTTTGCCCGAATCGTTCATTCCAGGTTACCCGTCGTGGATCTGGCGGCTGGCGGCGGGAAAGGACGGGGCTGTCATGGGCCAGTTGCACACGCAGTTGCTGGCCAACGCCGTTGATATTACGAACGGTGACCTGAGCCCTTTGTGCGAGGCCGCGAGGGCTCACGCCGTGACGATCGTGTGCGGCATCAATGAATGCGACCGGTGCAATGGCGGCGGCACGCTCTATAACAGCGTAGTCGTTATCGGCGCGAACGGCGCAGTGCTCAACCGACACCGCAAGCTGATGCCAACGAATCCCGAGCGCATGGTGCATGGCTTCGGTGATGCCTGCGGCCTGCGTACGGTCGAGACACCGGTCGGTCGCGTGGGGGCGCTCATCTGCTGGGAAAACTACATGCCGCTGGCACGCTATTCACTCTATGCTCAAGGAGTGGAAATCTACGTCGCCCCCACGTACGACGCGGGCGATGGCTGGATCAGCACGATGCGTCACATTGCACTCGAAGGACGTTGTTGGGTGCTCGGCAGTGGCACCGCACTGCGCGGCAGCGACATCCCCGAAGACTTTCCGGCGCGTGCGCAACTGTTTCCGGATCCGCAGGAATGGATCAACGACGGCGACTCGGTGGTGGTCAATCCGCAAGGCCGGATCGTCGCCGGTCCATTGCACCGGGAGGCCGGCATTTTGTATGCGGACATCGACGTCGCACAGGTGGCGCCAGCGCGACGAGCGCTCGACGTCACCGGGCATTACGCGCGCCCTGACATTTTCGAATTGCAGGTGCGGCGCACACCGGCGACTGCGGTGCGCTATATCGACGGGTGAAGGCAAACCATTGATGGGAGTTATGCAATGAACAATGAACGGTCTTACAAGGGCAGTTGTTTTTGCGGCGCAGTCGAGCTCACGGTCAGTGGCGAGCCGGTCGGGATGGGTTATTGCCATTGCGAATCGTGTCGGCATTGGTCAGCAGGACCGGTCAACGCCTTCACGCTGTGGAAACCCGAGGCGGTGCAGGTGACTCGCGGAGCTGACAACATCGGCACCTACAACAAGACACCGCAGAGTTACCGCAAGTGGTGCAAGACGTGTGGCGGGCATCTCTTTACTGAACACCCGGGCATGGGGCTCGTCGACGTGTATGCCGCGATCATTCCGGATCTCGCGTACTCGCCAGGCGTTCACGTGCACTATCAGGAGAGCGTGCTGCGCATCAAGGATGGATTGCCCAAGCTGAAGGATGTTCCCAACGAACTGGGAGGATCGGGTATCAGCGTGGACGAATAGCGCTGACACCGGAGTAAAAAAAACGGGCGCCTTGTCGGGCGCCCGTTTTGTTCAGGGTTGCGTGCTGCGAGTGACGCTGATCAGTGCGATTTCTTTGAAATCGACGTCCCGGCTTTGCTCAACCCTTTCGCGTTGTGATCCCCGGGTGTCGAGGCCGAGATTGCGGAGGCTTTGGCCACGCCGCGAGTGTCTTTGGAATGGG
This sequence comes from Pseudomonas sp. BF-RE-21, assembly GCF_019947305.1. NCBI lineage: Bacteria > Pseudomonadati > Pseudomonadota > Gammaproteobacteria > Pseudomonadales > Pseudomonadaceae > Pseudomonas > Pseudomonas sp. BF-RE-21. The sequence continues at coordinate 20,139 of NZ_JAGYGF010000066.1, forward strand.
CGATGCCAGACGTCGTTGTGCCATGACCGCGCTCACCATTGCGGTCACTGCCGTAGTGGTTTCCGCTTTCGCCACGGTCGCGAACAGCCCTTCCGGCATGATCGCTGCTCAGTCCATTGCCATGGCCGTTGCTGTTGGCGTTGCCGTGATCGGAACCGCCGTGACCGCCACCTGTGCCGCCGCCGTGGCCACCGCCATTACCACCACCGTTTCCGCCGCCGTTACCACCACCACCGCCATTACCGCCTCCGTTGCCGTCCTTCGCATAGGCGGAGTTCATGACAGAGAGGTCAGCAGGAAGTAATGGGGCGGCTGCAAGCATGAGGGCGCATGACATGACAGCAACGAAACTCTTGTTTTTTAAAAGCATGATTGCTTCCATAAGGTGGTTGATATCGCATGCATTAGGACGCAATTGCCCGGCGACAGTTCAACTCCTGCGACGGACGGAGTGCGGTGCGCTCACCACCTGGTAAAAGCACCGCAACCGCAGGGTTCAAATATCAGTCAAAGGCCCCGTTGAGGACTTCATAGATGATCCCGGTTGCCAGTGCGACCAGTATCAAATCGGTGCCTGCTTGCTGCCATTCGTATCCATCATAATGCGGCAACCTGCCAATCAGGCGTCCATCCAGCTTTTTCGCAATGCCGGGTGGAAGCGGCTTTCCTCGAGCGAGGTTTTTCTGAATTCCGGGTGGCAACGCAGGGCCGGGACTCCAGTAGTCCCTGTATTCGCCAACGATCCCGAGAATGCTTCCCTGATTGATACTGGGGCCATGACTCCAATCGCCGCCTCCGGCGTTTTTGCCTTTGCCGCCTTGATTGCCATGGACTTGATTGTTTTGCGGTTTTCCCTGGCCCTTTCCATTACCAGGATCAGCCAATGCGGTCGCTGAGCCGCAAACCAGCGCAAGGCATGTAATCGCGGCAACCAATGAGCGTGATCTGTGCATGAGTCGTTCCCTCAGAGTGGCGGGTTGTCTCTCTGAAATTTAGACGCTATTGACGATGTGAGTTCCAGTTCCGCTTATTTATGGCCCCACCCGATGCATCTGCGCCTTGCCAGCAGCCCGTTTTGTCTGCGCTTGTGTGCTGCGGATTTTGGTAACTCGTAGCACACTAGCCAAGTGTCAATGCAGAGCGCCAAGTAGCCAGGCGTTTTCAGGAGGTGAACAATGAGCAAACAACCTCAACCCCGCAGCCGCTCCAACCCTCAGCCCAGATCCCGCCCGGTGGTGCCCAACCTGCCCGGCAAAACCGGCAACAAGTCCGGGGGCTTGCGTGGCAACTACCCGTCGAAGAAGTCGTAGTGGAAAGCGATCAACAGCGAACATTACCTCCCGACTGACGGCATCGGTTCGGCCACAGCAAATCGAGAGTCACTTGGTCTGATTCGACGGATACAGACCGGCAAGCCGCGCTATCACAACACCCACATAAAAGACGCCTGAAAACTCTTCGACCATCACAAGTGAGCGGGCATGGTTGGTCAACGGGAGAACATCACCGTAACCGGTGGTTGTGAGCGTCGTGAGGCTGAAATAGATCAGTTTGAAGAACGTGCCGGGCTGTCCAAAGTCGAGGTGGCTTGGGCCGAATGAGCCAGCGCTGGATATCTCGAGCAAGGCATAGACGAAGGACCAGACGAACGCCAGCAGGATGTAACCCGCAAGCGCACCATGCAGCTTGTCGGCCGTAATCGGCCCGCGCTGGAGAATATAGCGAAGCACTCCGATGAACGAGACTGCAAGAGATGTCGCATAAGCTATCCCGGCAAGATTAAGAATCGCGATGCTCCCAACCCACAACGCCGTCCATTGCAGGCCAACCCCAAGCAACGCCAGGCCCAGTTTGAGGATGAACCCCCACCGTGTCTGCCGGGTGGCGAAAGCGCCCACGAGCAGCACGGTTGAAAACAGAATGCCGAGCAACGTGCGGGCAAATATGCCCTCCTCAAGAAAGGGAAACAGGAGGATCAATCCAAGTAAGAGCAGCAACAGATAGGTGCAGGGCCCTCGCCCTATGACCATCTGACCTAGATCCTCGTCGGATTCGGTTTTGTTTTTCGGATCTGTCATACCGGTTTCCCATAGACCGAAACAACGTTCGATACCTGGCGCTACAGGTTTTAAAACTGGCCTGGTTTTAGAAGTGTCGGCAGTGGAATTCTAGTCGCGAATGCATGTGAGAGGATTCAGCCGGACAACTATGGGTCGATTTCTACCCTGATCGGCTGACGGCAATCGGCCAAAAGTTAGCGTTCAGTCTTCTGACTAAAGACCGCGAACAGCGTTAATGATGAAAGTCGTGCGCGACGGTTCGAATGTGGGCTTTAATGTCCGTGCTTATAGGCAACCCCATGAGCTTCGACTCCGTACGATGGATGCGCCTGACAGCGGGTTCCGGTTGCCATGTACTTGTCCATTCAAGGAAGAAACGACATTGAAAATAGCTTTTAGCACCCTGTTATTGACCTGCCTGACGACTGTCGCGCTCGCTGGCGAGAACCCTGTCGGCTTCCGCTCTTCCACACTGGCGGATGCGCACAATGACCGCACACTGGAAATGGTCGTCTGGTACCCCAGTGCAACGACCGCCGCCACGCAATTGATTGGCGATGATGTGGTGTTCGTCGGGGCCTCTGCCGTTCGTGACGCGCCGCCCGCTGCTGGCAAGCATCCATTATTGGTGCTCTCCCACGGGTACAGAGGCAACTGGAGCAACCAGATCTGGCTTGCCAGCGCTCTGGCTCACAGGGGTTACATCGTCGCCGCAATCAATCACCCTGGCAGCACCACTCATGACCGTAGCCCTCAAGCAGCAGCGCAGTTATGGCAGCGGCCCGTTGATGTAAGCCGAGCCATTGATGGGGTCACGGCTCAACCGGAAAAATTCGGCCTGGTCGCCAATGACCGAATTGCAGTAGTGGGCCATTCACTCGGCGGCTGGACCGCCCTGGAGATCGCCGGTGCCCGTTTCGATCCAGACCGCTTCGCTCAAGACTGCAAAGCACACCCGCAGTTAGCAAGTTGCAGCGTCTACGGAAAGATGAACCCCGCTAGCACCTCAGAATCAAAGACCGCGTTGGCCGCCGATTTGCGCGATGAACGCGTCACGGCTGTGGTCACATTGGACCTGGGCCTTTCACGGGGCATGACCGATGAAAGCCTGGCCGCGCTGCCGGTACCAACGCTGGTGATCGCTGCCGGCGTACCGTCGCACGATCTTCCCGCAGAGCTGGAGTCTGCCAACCTGGCCAAACGCCTGCCTCCGGCGTCAAGCCGTTACGTCGAAATCAGCGACGCAAGCCATTTCAGCTTCTTGTCAGTGTGCAAACCGGGCGCAGAAGCGATGCTCGAAGAAGAAGTGCCAGGCGATGGCATCATTTGCCGGGATGGCGATGGCAATGGCGCTCGCCCGCGGGATTTGATCCAACAGCAGGTTACTTCGCTGATCACCGAGTTTCTTCAGTCATCAATCTATAAAGAAAAGAGTTTGTAAAATCGTGGTACGAGAACTGTCGTAGCTCGACAAAAAAACCGCTGGGGCAGGTACAGCGTCCGCGCAATTTGTCGGATAGGTTGGCCAGGGATGAGCGCTTTGGGTCGGAGTGGTCTGTCGCGAACAGCTGCTATCGGCCAGAAGCAGCCATTCAATGCGCATCAAGAAATGGGCGTGATTCTCCTTGAGTAGCGACACCCGCGACCTTGACAGCGCCATGCTGGGTGGGCTCGATCGGATCTACCTACCGGGCTACTGCGACCATAAACTAGCGTCACTCTCATGAATCTAGTGGACCCGCGCCGGGCCCGGACCGACAGTAGCAAGGAACTGATGGATGGTTCCGACGGGCCGCGATCCTGAAACCGGGCGCATACATCATACTTGTGATCTGTCACTAAGTACTGGGAGATTGCGAGATGCTGCGCGGAGCTGAGAACAGTGAGCTTTTCCGGAAATACTACGAGATCCTGTGCACTCCAGAGGCTAAACACGCGTTCTTGTACATGGTTGGATGGGCATCAACGCTGAAAGGCTATGACTTCTTTCCAAGTTCGCACGGACACATCAAGGATTTTCGTTTCTTGCGTGGCAACGACTGGGATTTTGCATTCATTCCGAACCAGAGATGGATGTTGTTCTATTTCAGGAAGCCATGCCTCCGGCTCCCAAAATTTTCGCGTGAGGAAATCATTGGTCGAATTCCCGGTGCAAAAGAAACTAACGCCGGAGAGTTTACTGTCAGGCTTGAAAATGTGAGCGACGTAATGCGTTTAGCTGGCTATATCGAATGCTAGATCCTGAATCGCCCCTGATCTAGTAGACACTTTCAAACGACTGTAAAGGGTCGATTAGCGACCATCACGCATTACGACTGATCCACCCTTGTCCTCCCTCAACCAGGAGGACAAACCATGAACACTATTGATTTATTTCGCGATCAGCCTTGGAACAAGGGAAAGCTTGTAGGGCAGAAAGCCCCGCTCCGAGTCAGAGATCTCTGGGCTATTCGGGTCAGATTTCCGCTCGCGGAGAAGACGCGGGATCTGGCTCTCTTCAACTTAGCCATCGACAGCAAACTGCGCGCCTGTGACTTAACCAAGCTGCGAGTACGAGACATTGCGCTTGGGGAGCATGTTTCATCACGGGCCATCGTGATGCAGCAGAAAACTCAGCATCCAGTGCAGTTTGAAAATACTGAGCAAACACGAATAGATCTGGAGGCTTGGATGCATCAGGCCCATCTTCGTGGTGAGGACTTCCTGTTCCCGACCCGGTGCATGGCTCAGTTCATTTATCCATCAGGCAATACGCTCGAATAGTCAAAGCATGGGTAACAACCACTGGACTTGACCCGACGATGTACGGTACTCACACGCTACGGCGAACCAAGGCATCGTTGATCTATCGCAGGACAAAGAACTTGAGAGCAGTCCAACTCTTGCTTGGTCATACGAAGCTCGAAAGCACTGTCAGGTACTTGGGCATTGAGGTAGACGATGCTCTAGAAATGGCAGAGCAGACAGAAGTCTAATCATCCACTGCAACGATCTGAGCCAGACCGTCGCTTTCCGACCCATTGCGGCCTCTCGCTCCTAAAAACCTTATCTTAAGGTTGTGCTCAATACTCACGGAGTCGGCCGAAAGCGTTAGAACGGCTTACCGTTCTTCTGATCGCTATTCTGTGCGAAGACGCTCATTTTCCAGTCACTTCCGCTGCATTCACTGCATGGTGGAAGCTTGGTGCACTCACGGTTTATCAAGTCCTCATAGCCACACTTCTGGCACTCGTATATTCCCGGGTGGCTGGGTGTACTGCCGGTTTTTTGGATCTTCTGAAAGTGTTTCTCACTTGCCGTGGAGGCCGAGATGACCTTTTTCTGACTGCTATCACTTATAGCCATTAACCAACTCCTTGGGTGTGAACTGACTAGACCCGGCAACAGATGCTCCGAGGTATCCTAGTCAATTGAGGAGATCAGTGGCGATTTCAAGTAGCCATCACCAAAAAAATATGTGGTTAATCCATACAGCCCTTAGGATCCTTTGAATCAGGACAGATCGGCTCTGGTCTCGCGGGGTGATCGTGGTTGGCCGACATCAGTCGGCTCCGAACGGCCGCAATGGGTCGCCAGGTTGCCTGCTCTTCGTGATAGGCAGAAAACGGCCAGAAGCGGTCACCCACAACCACTTTTGGAGCAAATATCAGGATAATCCATCGCGATTGATGCGCGTAAAAGTATGACAGGCAGAGGAAAATGCCATCCCCCACAGCCTGTCATACTTGTGCGCTTACTTAGATTTCGCTGGTGGATAGTTGCCGCGATCACCGCCGGACTTGTTGCCTGTGGTGCTTGGCAGATTAGGAACTACCGGACGAGGTGTGTGTTGGGGGCTCGGGCGGCTTGGTTTTTTCGGTTGTTTGCTCATAATCATCGTTTCCTAAATGAGTTGAATAGGGATTACTTGCAAGCACCTTCTACGCGGCAGGCGCAACTGGTCGGTGCATGGCACTTATGGTCGTCACCACAACGCATGGCCTGAGTCTCGTCACCGCCCCCCGGATACGCACCAAAGTGCTTTTCATACAGTGTGACTGTATGGGCAAAGGCATTCTTCAGCTCTTGGTAATCGTCCTGGCCGTAGATGCCGAAGTAGGGGTAATGGTCAATAAAGCGACCGAACACCTGCTGGCAGTCTTTGCGGTAGGCGCGGGTATCCAATATGTGGGCATGCCAGAGGGTATCCACCGTCTTGCTGGGCACCAGTGCAACCGATGGGTAGAGGCTCTTTAGTGTCAGAAAGCGGCGGTACTCCTCTTCGGCCATATCCCATTCAGCTGTTGACATTTCTGCCTCCGAGGATTCGGTGTACTTGTGCTTCAAACGCTTGAAGTCCAGGCGGCTGACGCTCATGTCCAGGCCGTTTGCCGCCAGCAGTGGCTTGTTCAGCGATACGATTGCATTCATGTGTGTTTCTCCTGTGATTGAAGGTTGCAGGCCTTGATAGCTCGCCTTCGCTTCAGCTCACGCTCGAAACATTGACGGCTGACCAGCGCGCAAGGTGCGTAGCCGGTAGCTGTGATTTGATATAGCAAACGCCAGTCACTGCCGAGCTTGAAGCGCAGCAAACCTTCACGACAGCGCACGCGCTTGCCGCCCAAAGCGGTAAAGGGCGTTCCCGATAAAAGAGCTTGATCAATGCCCAGGGCTCTGGCCTGGTGACAGGCGCTGACCTGGTGTTGGCAGCAGGAGAGAATGGATTGAATGGTGTGCATGACTGGCTCCGTGTGTGGTGACGGAGCCAGTCTCGGTGTGTGGATTCCACAACCAATAGGTCAGCGAAGGAAATCCAACAAATCATCAAACTCCTTCGCGTCCTGGTATTCGCTGATAATGAGATCGCGGTACTTCAGTAGCAGGACATTATCTGTCACCACTCTACTGGCTCTCTCATAGGCCAGCCCCAGCTCACCGTCGAGGTAGTGCGCCATCATGCTGTCACCCACCGACAGCGCAGCTGTCTGGCTTGCCAGAGTTTTCAATAGATTACCTTGGTGTGGGCCAAGTCCCATTTGTGGCAATGCATCCGCAAATGGATTGGTCAGCTTTTCTTTGGAAAGATCCACATTGGCTAATCGATCAAGCAGAATGATCATCTCTTGGCGCAACAGCCCAAGACCTGCAACGGACTGGCGATCTAGGAATAGCTGCCTGGCCCAGTCCACATAAGCCTGTCGCTCCGAGCGATCCCTGATGAGCATGATCGCAATTTTTGGCACACCGAACAGGCCCTGCAATACGATTGCATTCCAGATCAACACCTCATCGGCAGGATTCAGGTACCAACGTTCACGACTACCTGTAGCGCCAGGCCCATCCGGTCTGCTGCGCTCCATCATTATTAGTGGTGGCAGTGTTTCTTTCAGCGCCCCGCGCCCCTTTATGGTCTTACTCGCCAATGCGTCAACCAGCGTATTAAGCGCGATTCTAAGAGCCCCGTACTGCTTTTGGGATAGAGGGGCCGATAGCGGCGGGCAAAGCAGTCGCTCCAGAACCTCTGTATGCTCAGGCCACTGGTTCAAATTAGAGCGCACAGGATTGATTCAACAATGTTTCTACTGCTGGCAGTTGCTCTGCGTCTTCTGAGTAGACTGCGATGCGTGCAGCTTGAGCGTACCAGTCGCTCTGAGCGCAGAGATCACTACTGCGTCGAAATTCATCGAGCACACCACGGCAGTAACCCGCGCGCAGTGCTCCAGAGGTTGACGTTGTAAGACCAGCAACGAGACGCTGCTCATCGCGCTTTGAATAGATCTTTAGCAGTTCCTGGCAACTGATGATCAGATGCTTTGCATCATCATTAGCCAAGGCATAAGGAGTAGTAGCGCTGCCGAGCAGCAGGGAAAGTGCAAGGTTCAAGGCTTTCAAACGGTGACTTCCTTTTCAGCTGTGGTGATCGCGGGTTCGACACGTAAAGTAGTGCTTGGCCGCGAGCTTTCAGAGGTTGCGGTAGGGGCCGCTAGATAAAGCGCCAGAAGGGTGAAACCCAATGCAGTAAGCTCCGTGACGGGGTCCGCAACAGTGCTCAACAGATCAACCGGAGTCCCCAGCTGTTGCTCAACACCAGTAGCAAAGCCGAAAATACTGAGCCCTACACACACCAGCCGCCCTTGAAAAGTCAGCAATCGGCTTATCCCTCTCCATAGACCAATGGCAAAGTGCCGACAGTAACGAATGTGCCGCCGAAGCAACAATGCGAAAAGCAGCATAAAGCCCCACTCAGCCCATGAGACATCAGCTAGGCCCTCCCCATACTCGAAAATCTGTGGGGTTTGGCCTCCCAGCGATAACAGGCCCAACAGCCAAATTAAGGCTTTGATTAGCCAGCCAAACAGCAAGCAAAGACCTTTAGTCAGGTTGCTATCAAGCTTCCCGGCCAGCGAGAGTTCAGGGGATTGCATTGGGACTCCTTGTCGGTGGATAAGCTTCGGGCAGCTATCAGTCAGGTAATGCAGAGGAAGTCAGTCAAGCATCGAGGCAATAGATCACCCCCTGTACTTTATTCGATTTGTGCGGGAACGTCCGCAAAGGGTCGTTTGCTGTCTATCGTGAAGGGCAGCATCCGGCCAGAAGCGAACGATGGGTAGGTGGGTTAAATGCATCCGCTCCAAGGGCGAGGGTTTTGAAGCCTGCGTCTGAGAAGGGAAAGCTGAAGGAACGTGAGCTAGATTGGTCATAAAACAGCCTCATCAGGCGGTATTTTGGTCTGATTTCGCTTTGAACCAATTCTGAATGCGTTCAGAGTCTGTTCTTATTCTGCTCAGAATCCTCTCTGAACCAACAAGCGGCAAGTGGATGAAGCCGGAGTAGAGCCTCATTCGATGCTCCGGCAATTTGATCCAGATGCGGGTTGTTTAAGCCTCTTCCGTCTCATTTTCAGGATCGTAGTCGTAGTCAGCCAGATTGGCTGAAACTTCACTACGTTCAAAATTTCCCATACCTCTCGTTCCCACGACCACAGCGCTTTTGATTTCGATACTGAACTCAATATCACGTCCAGGAATATCGAATTCTTTCCTGTGAATACCACTTGCCGAGCCTGAAAAGGTGACGCTCAAACCATCATCGAATTTGATATCTTCCAAATCGTTTATTTCAATGTCGTCGTACATGGTATCCGAATCAGCTATTGGGCCAGAAAACTCATCGCTTTCCATCAAATCATCTTTCATGTTTTCGCAGATCTCTCTGCAAACCTCTTCGATTTCATCTTTTGACAGTAATTTAAATTCCGAGTTTTCAAAGGTCGAAATCACATGATCAAATAGTGCCTCTGCATCCAGATCTTCGTTTCTCGCCCCTTCGTTTTGAACTATGGTTTCAAGGGTCGATGCGAACTCCTCGCGATCATAGTAAATATAGGAAACCTGAGCTAAGGTTTTGTTATTGAAATTCTCGTCATGCACCAGTGTGTAAAAACTCTTGTAGCCAAAAATCATTGCTACAATTTCGCCAAGTCCATCTAAAGATAAATAGATTTCATCACCCTTTAGACTTTCTTCGATTGTTTGCATCAGACTATACGCTGATGGAAAACGATTTGATGCTTGCGCTGACTTTAGCTGGGTACTTGCCAGGCCGAATTTTTGCTTCTCAAGCTCAGCACTTGCTTTCTTTTTCTCTTCTTCCAATTCAGCCAGATTCGCACGACTTCTTATTTCTGCGGCAGCGGCGGCAGTAGCTTCTGACGCAGCTTTCGCTTCTGCGGCTGTGGCTGTAGCTACTTCGACTTTCCTCTTGAATCGTGTTGTTCGGAGTTTCAATTGTTCGATTAATTCTTTTCTACGCTCAATATCTAATTTTAAGTTTTCCCCTAAAAACTCTTTTTCGGGGTCTGCTAACAGCCTTTGCTTGTTCAGTGCTTCTTGCTGCTGAACCTTATTGATTTCGATTGACACTGCTTGTTGGTGCAAACGCTCATTAGCGAATTTTTGCAAAAACTTTAGACAGAACGATACCCAAGGGAAAGCAAAAAGGAAAAGCGCCGTCATGATGATCGGTATGACTAGTATTGAGTTGAAACCAATTATATCCATCTCTTTGAAATGCTTGCCGAGAGCATTGATTCTCTCTGCGGCGGTGCCATCACCCCAGACTAATAGGGCCAGGTGATTCCAATTGCAGATTATCCATGATCCGATGAAGGCACCTATAAACGGATCTTCAACCTTCGTTTTAGTGCTTCCAGAAACCGACTGCATTATATCGTCGAGAAATTTCATTCCGTATGACCTAACGTTTTCTATGTAAAAGCATACCGCTCGTAGAGGCATGGCTTACGTTGTCGCAGTCAATCAGCAGCGCTATCCGTTCCGACTCAACGGGTCATCCCTGATGTGAATGCCTGAACGCCTACTATGTCATCAGGCCAGTATCACCAGCAAGGCTGCTTGCTGCGTAGCCGTGCTGAGAGTTGATGTTGCCCGGTCCCGTTGGGCTTGAGGTAGAGGTAGACTTTTTTCGACTTTGGCGTCGGGTCGCATCATGGCTGTGGGCTCCAGAAAGAAATCGGGAGCACAGCATCCGGATTCAAGTGGGTACTTTGAATTTGGGGTTCATGGACCACTTACGATGCTTTCGGGTCAAAATTGAGCCGATATCGGCTGGTAGCGACGGGCAAGCTACCATATGTGAGCGGCAGTTCCTGGCCGTAGCCACACTCCACGAACGACCGCTAACGGCCAATTGCTGTGTGTCGCAATAGTTGGGCTCGCTGTAAAATGCGGTCAAATATGATTGTCAGCTGACGATCTAATATAGTTAGCCCGTCTCAATAAGTGATCAGAATCGCCAGTTAGGCGCCTATCCAATTTGTCTGTTGAAAGCAGGCAAAATGCCGTGCCTTTTTTTGTGGGCCGTATGGAGATAGACCTCTATGAGGGATACCACTTCTGGGTCAGAGATGGTGATGACTGCAATCCGTGCTTCACCGTTTAGAATGTGGGGCATTTGATTTTTTGCTTGCTCAAACCCGGTGAACCGGTGATTGGGAAAGGTCCGGCTTCCGTCTTCTCGGATGTTGGGCGTCTTAACATGATCCCAAACCCTATAGTGAAGGTTGTTTTTAGTTGCCTTTCCGATATAGAGGATTTCCCCCTCCGGAGAGCCAAAAAAGTACACGCCGCTCTTGCAGCCAATTCCATCGCCGGTTACGAGCATTCCTAGGTTGGCTGGGTCCGACCAGTCGCCGATGGCGGGATTAGCGTCACCGAATGCGAGTTTTATTTCGACTTCGTCGAATAGCGCAGGCATGGCGTGGGCCAGCTCCATTACTAGGATATATGCTTCTTTAAAGTCCACTTTTCCCCTCAGCTTCCTGTCAGTTTATTTGGCCGACGGGAATTCACCACGAAGGCAAGCCCGTTTGCCCACAGTTTTCGACTTGTAGCGAGGGTAGCTCGGGGCGAGAAGGAAAAACAATTGGGCCAGCGGTCTCACTCTCGCATCAGGGTGAATAGTGGAGGTCTGCTTCTGGCCGTTTTCTGCCCGTCGCGAGAGTCAGAAAACGCCCCTAAGCAGACATTCAATTAATGGGCTTTTGAACAATATGCGCCAATGTTGATCCAGCCCGCCACAACTACTCCCACTGTCTCTTTAACCGTTTCCCAATCCTGCGGATTTCCGCCATGCGACTCAATTCCATCAAGAGCACCTACCGCTAAAAGGTGCGCATATTCGGGCGAAACACCAAACATCTCTACGATTAGACGCGCCGTTTTATCTACTGAGTTGAGGGTGTAATATTTGGGCATGAGGATTTCTAGCATTTAAGTTATACAAGAATGCATTAGCTTGCCGGATTCGACGAGCTGGTGAGTATTACCGCCATTGGTAGGAAGCCCCGTTGACAAGCTGCCGACGGGCCTTGTTCGAAAGCCATGGGAATCCAGACGCAAGACGAGCATCTACAAACGAGCAGCCATCAGCGAAGTCCTTGCTCGCAAGCCAACCTCCACTCTCTATTGCTGTTCCCCAGACGCGCTTCAGCTCTTCAAGGTTATTTGCGTCTAGAGATGGTGTAGATGATACAAACTCATAAAACTCCCAAGGCTGCTCCCAGCAATCAAACGCTTCTATTGCTGAAACCAGCTTGCTATGCAAGTCCATTGCGGCACCTAAAGGTTGCGAAGAGGGCATACGTGGGCGTCCCACTGAACGATCCGCTGACGAGCATTTCTCGTCATCCTTGTCGCACAAGTTACTGTGTCGCCATTAGGCTGTCCACGGACCGCTTTTGGCCGATTGCGATCCTTCGCGATAGGCAGCAATCAGCCAGAAGCAGCCACTTACTCACACCCAGTCAAAAGGGGCAGGATTTATTCTGATCTCGCGCTACTTAAATTGGTCGGCATCTATGTGCTTATGATCTCGATCATTTGCGTCATTGCTAGTTTCTCCGCTGCTCATCGCGGCAGGGTATGGCTTATATGCCTGACAAACCATTCAAGTCGTTTGATGAAGCTCGGCACGCTTTAGAAGCTCTTCTAACCGCTACGCGACAAGCTCGACATAGCTGGACTCCCCACCGCCAGTCGCGCCCGACAACCAACCCCATACGAAGGCCAAAGTGGTACGCCCTGCGTGATCAACGCCTACCGTGCCACGAGACCAGCCGGCCAGAATCTCACCGTCCGTAGTCAAACACTGAAAAAGAAGCTCAATGGTATCGGGGCCAGTCACGCGCCCGACTTGATTACCTATGCGGATCCGGCCGCCTTGGTAGTCGCGACTGATGAAAGCATCGAGTTCGCAGACGACGCATCCAGTGCCCGGAACCAACCTCCCCCCCACTTAAAGCC
>NZ_JAGYGF010000067.1:0-31566 GCF_019947305.1 Pseudomonas sp. BF-RE-21
CACCAGAGCCGCCACCACCCCCACCATCCTTGGCCTGAGCGCTCGATACGCCGGACAGGCTGTCCGGAATCAATACGGTAGACGCCGACAAAACCGCGCCAATAGCTACTGCCAGTAAAAGCTTGTTGATGTGCATGTCGTTCTCCGTCTTCTTATTCAGGTTGGAACGTTGATGAACAATGCAACTTGCTGCTCGATTCAGTGGGAGAACACTGCAACGTTCCGGTTTATTCAGTGGCAACGTCGATGAACGATGAACGGTACGAGTCGTACCCTGTCCCGGGGTCAGTGAATGCTCGAGGCCAGTTCGAATATCGGGATGTACATCAGGATCACGATGACCCCGATTAACAGGCCGATGAAGGTCATGAGCAAGGGTTCGAACAAGCGTACGAACCATTCGATCCAGCGGCTGATTTCTTCGTCGTAGAAATCCGCGCTGCGTTCCATCATTTGCCCGAGGTTGCCGGACTGCTCGCCGGCACGCAGCAAGCGCAGGGACACCGGCGTCACGAGGTGATTGAGCTCCAGCGCCGTCGACAGCGATTGCCCCTCGCGCACCCGCTCGCAGGCCTGGTCCAGGCGCACGCGGGAGGCCGCGGTGAGCAGGCCACGGACCATGCCCATGGCGGTGACGAGGGGGATGCCGCCCTGCAGCAGAATCCCCAGCGAGCGATAGAAGCGCGCCAGTTCGTACATGAAGATGCGTTGATGGACTGCCGGGAGTTTTTCGATCACCCGGTCCACGCCCCGGCGAAAGGCCGGTTGGCGCTGGAGGAAGGCGAGGGCGACGACGACCGCCGCCAAGGTGCCGAAGAATTCGCCCTGGTGAGCATGCAGGAACATCCCGCTGTTCATCAGCACTTGTGACAGCCACGGCAGGTTATTGCCCAGCCCTTCGAACACCAGGCTGAAGCGCGGCACCACGTAACCCATCAGAAACAGCACCACGCCACCTCCCACCACCAGCAACAGCATGGGGTAGATCGAAGCGCTGACGATCTTCTGTCGAACCTCGTCCATGCGCTGGCGATAGCTGACATAGCGGCCCAGCGCATCGCCCACCGCGCCGGTCTTCTCGCTGGACTGCACCAGGGCCACGTAGAGCGGTGGGAAAACCGCCGACAACTGACCCAGCGCCTGGGAAAACGATTTGCCCTCATAAAGCAGGCGCACCAGTTCACTCAAGGTTTTGCGGGCCTGTGGCGCGGTTTCTTTTTCCGCCAGGCTTTCCAGCGCATCGATCAACGGCAGGCCGGCGTTGAGCAGGGTGGTCAGCTCCTGGCTGAACAGCACCAGGTTGAACGTCTCGCGCTTTTGCAGACGCAACGCCCGCCAGTGCTTTTCGGCTTGCAGGCTGACGACCCGCAGGCCCTGGTCTTCGGCAATGCGTCGGGCTTCGCTGTCCCCATGGGCCTCGACCGTCATCGAGACCACGCCAGCCTTGCCGACGGCCTTGAGATGAAAGCGCATGCTCGCCTCCCGTCACTGCCAACTGGTGATTTCGGCGTTTTCGCCTTCGCCGCCGGGTTGACCGTCCTTGCCCATGGACAACAGGTCGTATTCACCGTTTTCGCCGGGGTAGCGGTAGGTGTAATTGCGGCCCCACGGGTCCTGCGGCAGTTTTTTCGCCAGGTAGGGGCCGGTCCAGCGGGTTTCATCACTGGGCGCGGTGACCAGCGCCTGCAAACCCTGTTCGGTCGACGGGTAATGGCCGACCTCCAGGCGGTACAAATCCAGCGCTTTGCCCAGTCCTTCGATTTGCGCCTTGGCCACCTTCACTTCGGAGCGGCCGAGTTGGGCGAAATACTTCGGCGCGACGATGCCGGCCAACAACCCCAGCACCACCAGCACCACCAACAGTTCGAGCAACGTGAACCCGCGCTGGGCTCGCGGTGAGCCGTTACGCGGGGCACAACACAGACGATGATTCATGATGACCTCACACAGTCGGCAGAAGGGTCGCCACAGAGGCTCATGCAATTGCCATGCTCACCCCCGGACATCCTGCCGAACCCCCTGAACTAATGGCCTTCGCGCTTACGGCACAGTGCTTGCGTATGGCTGGTTCACTACCTGTCATTGGGGCAATAGCCCCATTTTTCGGGGACGGTCAGGGGAGACAGAATAATGAAAATACTCACCACTGGACTGCTCGGCTGCATGCTGCTGGCAGGCACAGCTCAGGCCGATGTATTCGTTTCCGTGGACAGCAAGGGCAGCTACGTTTTGTCCAATGTCCACCGCCCCGGCCGTACCTATGAACGGGTGATCCGCGAGCCTGAATCGGCGCAGGTAAGCCTTGATCAACAGCCACAGATGATTGCCCGGCAACCCTATGCCGAGCTGGTTTCGGCGGCCGCCAAGGCCAATCAATTACCGGCGGCGCTGTTGCATGCGGTGATCCAGGCCGAGTCCCACTACGACTCCGGCGCGACCTCATCGAAGGGGGCTGGCGGGCTGATGCAATTGATGCCCGACACCGCCCGGGAAATGGGCGTGACCAACGTCTATGACCCCAAGGCCAACATTCAGGGCGGGGCCAAATACCTCAAGCGCCTGATGACCCTGTTTGACAACGACATCGCGCTCGCCGTGGCGGCCTACAACGCCGGGCCGCAAGCCGTGCTGAGCCGTGGCGGGGTGATCCCGCCGTTCGCTGAAACCCGCCGTTATGTGCCGAGCGTGCTGCGCCAATATCGCCGCTTGCAAGGCCTGGCCGTGGATGCACCGCTGTGATGGGTGATGGCCCCACATGTGGGGCAACACATTCATCTGTTGGAGCCGGCTTGCCGGCGAAGGCATTTTCACAATCACCACCTGTCCACAAATCCGATCGCCAGCAAGCCGGCTCCTACAAGTGTGGGCGTTTTGCTGGAATCAGAGGGCAACCCGAATGGTGGGGATTGGGTGGGGAATATCCCCCGACTTATCAAGTCGTTTACGTAGCTAGCTGAAAAATAACAAAAAAATTTATGGCATGCGGATTGCTCAAAGGGATTTGTCGAGAATCATTCCCGTGAGTACCCAAAGCGAGGCCCGTGATTATGACCGGCATTCCCCACGCTCATCATTTGGTTAACTTGCTGCTGCTTGTTGCACCCCTGTTTGGCATCGAGTTGGCCGAAGCCGCCGTGCGTTGTGAACGAAATCTGGTGGCGAACGTCGTGGCGCTGGATCAACCGCTCATGTTCAACCGCCTCGGCGCACAAAACGCCAACGGCATGATGTTCGCCCTGCGTCGTGATGTGGTCGACGATCACAATGTGTCCCTGGCCTACGGTGGCGCAGCGGTGCCGGGCAAGGTTTCGCTGCGGCCCGACAAGCGTCCGCGTCCATTGGTGTTGCGGGTTGCCGCCGGTGACTGCCTGACCATCAATTTGCAGAACCTGCTGGCCTATCAGGCTAACCCTGGCAGTCACGACAGCGGCGAGGAAGAAGAGGGGGAAATCGAGGGCGAGGTAGAAATCGGCAACGCGGAGCAGTTCAAGGTTGATGAGCAGGTCACCGACCGCCACGTCGGCTTTCAGGTCAATGGTCTGCAGGCGGTCAACAGCATTGACGACATTTCGGCCTACACCGGACGCAACCCCAATACGCTGGTTGCCCCCGGCGCGACCCGTTCCTACACCTTGTACGCCGAGCGTGAAGGGGCGTTCGCCGCCAGCAGCCGCGGTGCAACGTTCGGTGGTGAAGGCGATGCGGGCAACGTCGCCAATGGCCTGTTCGGCGAAGTGGTGGTGGTGCCCAAGGGCGGCCGCACCTATCGCAACACCGTGACCGAAGAAGAAATGCGCCTCGCCAGCACCGGCCGCACGCCGGCCGGTCAACCGATTGTCGATTACCAGGCACGCTACCCGCAGCGTGAACCGTGGATTCGTGAAGGCAAGGCCGGCACGCCGATCATCAACATGGTCGACGGCAACGAAATCATCTCCAGCGAGAGCGATGCGATCGTCATGGGCAGCTACGCCGACGGCAGCTTCCCACCGTCGACCTATCCGCTGGAAGCCATCGGCAAACGCAACCCGGCGCTGCCTAACCGGCTGGAACCGTTCCGCGATTTCGCCTCGCAATTCCAGGATGAAACCGCCGCGACCCAGGCATTCCCCGCGTACTGGGAAGACCCGGTCATGGGCCACGTGCTGGAGCCGACCCGCGATTCGTTCATGATCAACTACGGCTCCGGCGGCATGGGCGCCGAAGTGGTGGCCAACCGGTTAGGCGTCGGGCCGATGCACGATTGCCTGTCTTGTGCCTATGAAGAATTCTTCCTCAGCTCGCACACCGTCGGCGACGTGGCGATGCTGGTGGACGTACCGGCCAACGCCGGTCTGGAAAGCATCCGGCCGGGCGAAACACCGCGCGCCGATCAGGTCGGGGTCAAGGCGACGATGGCGCTGTATCCATCCGAGCCGTCCAACGTCAACCACAGCTACATCGGTGACTTCGTCAAATTCCGCAACACTCACAACGGCCACGAACAACACATCTTCCACCTGCACGGGCACCAGTGGCTGTTCAATCCCAACGACGACAACTCTGACTACGTGGATGCCCAAGGCATCGGGCCGGGCGCCGGCTACACCTATGAAATCGCCAACGGCGGGTCGGGCAACCGTAACCGCGTCGCCGGTGATGCGATCTATCACTGCCACTTCTATCCGCACTTCGCCCAAGGCATGTGGAGCATGTGGCGGGTGCATGATGTGTTTGAAGAAGGCACCCGACTTGAGGTGTCCCAGCAGGGCGCCGACGGTTATCACAGCGAACCTTATGCACTGCGCAGCGGTAAACCAGCCGCTGGCGCCCGGGCCTTGCCCGATGGCGAGATCATTGCCGGCACGCCGATTCCAGCGGTCGTGCCGCTGCCGGGCAAAGCCATGGCGCCGATGCCGGGCAAGGTCGTGGTCGTGCCGAAAGTCGGCGAGACCCTGGTGGCTGGCAATGATGATGAAGACGGCGACGGTGAGCAAAGCGGTGGCGCCCAGGCCATTGGCTCCCTGGCGCTGGTTGACCGCAGCTACGCCAACCGCAACGCCGACGGCAGCCTGAAAAACCCTGGATATCCGTTCTGGATCGGCGGCATGGAAAGTTCGGTCGGCCAACGTCCACCAACCCCACCGCTGGACATGCTCGACGCGGCCCAGGCCCAGGCCTTGAAAACCAGCGGCAATGCCTTGTGGGCCAACCTCGATCCGGCGCAGTCCGGTGGCTGGGACGGCGGTTTGGGACGCCATTCCCTGGACGGTTTCTCTGCCGGTGGCGAGGCGAACACCGTGACCACCTCGCTGGATTTCTCCAAGGAAGTGACCCGCGCCAAAGCGCTTTACCTGCCGGAAGAGGGCACCGAAGTCGAACAGGCGGCCATGGCCTTCCACGCGAAAAAAGACCACCCGAGCTTCGCCGTGCTGCCCGGCAATCAAATCGTCGCACGCGCCTTCCGCACTAACGGCGCGCTGCCAGTCGCCGGTGCGCCTTTCTACGAACCGTGCATGGACGACCGGCAAAAACGCCTGACCAGCAGTGCCGGCATGGGCGAGTTTTTCAGCGGCGAACGGCTCGACGGCATGTCCTTCAGCGGGGCCTCGACCTTCACGGCTGACCGGCCACGGGTCTACAAAGCGGCGAACATCCAGTTCGACGCGGTCTACAACAAGGTCGGCTACCACTTCCCGCAAGCGCGCATTCTGGCCCTGTGGGAAGACGCCTGGCCGGTGATCACCAAGCAGCGTCCGCCAGAGCCTTTGGTGATGCGCATGAACACCCTCGACTGCGTGCAATACCAGCAAACCAACCTGGTGCCGGCCACTTATGAAATGGACGACTATCAGGTGCGCACGCCGACTGACGTGATCGGCCAGCACATTCACTTGCCGAAATGGGACCTGACGGCGGCGGACGGTTCGGCCAACGGCTGGAACTACGAAGACGGCGTACTTTCCCCCGGTGCGGTGCAAGAACGCATCCACGCCATCCGCGAGTTCAACCAATGCCAGGGCACTGACCCGCGTGACGGCACACCGGCCTGCCCGAAAGCTAAAAACCACCCGTACTTCGGCCAGTTTGGCCGGGCCGACTGGGTCGGGGCGCGCACCGCGATGCAGCGCTGGTTTGCCGATCCGGTGGTGAACAGCAAAGGCGTCGACCGTGGCCTGGGGACCATTTTCACCCACGATCACCTCGGGCCATCGACTCACCAGCAGATTGGTCTGTACGCCACCGTGCTGGCTGAACCGGCCGGTTCCACCTGGTTCCACGCCGAAACCGGCGAGCCGTTGTACAGCGGCGCGCGCCAGGATGGCGGGCCGACTTCGTGGCAAGCCGTGGTGTCCACCGGCGATCTGGATGGCGACGGCAAGAACGACAGCTTCCGTGAGTTCTTCCTTGAGTACAGCGACTTCCAGCATGCCTATGAAGCCGGTGTGTACGTGGGCGCGGGTCCCAATGGTGTGCCGAATCCACAAGCGTTCCCGGCCACTGCGGACAGTTTCCGCTACGCGATCAATCCGCCGGTGCGCAACAACGCCAGCACCCTGTTGGACGGCATTCTCGAAGTGCAGGGCGGTATGGTCCCTGGTTGCCCGAGCCGGCCGTGCCCACAAGCGATCTCGGTCGATGACCCCGGCATGTTCGTGGTCAACTACCGCAACGAACCGCTGGCCCTGCGGGTATACGACCCCTACAAGATCGGCCCGGACGGCAAGCGCGGCATGCAGGCCTACGGCCTCGGCGGCGATCTGGCGTACGCCATGCAAAGCCGCACCGACCGTGCGATCCCGGCGATGAACCAGGCGCCGAACCTGATCACCGCCGCCACCGGCCCGACTGGCGGCACCACTTTGTTCCCGCCGCACATCAACCGTGGCGGCGCGGAACCGGGTGATCCGTTCACGCCGATGCTGCGCACCTACACCGGTGACAACGTGCGGCTGCGGGTGCATGCCGGCGGTCACGAAGAAGAGCACAACGTGACCCTGCACGGGGTGAAGTGGCTGCAAAGCGGTTCCGGTTACGGCAACAGCTCCAACTCGGGTTGGCGCTCGTCGCAAATGATCGGGATCTCCGAGCAGATGGGCTTCATTGCGCCGGTCTCGATGCTGTCCAGCTCGGCGGCGACCACGGGTGATTACCTGTATTCGATGGACGCCTCCCTCGAAGGTTACTGGAGCGGGATCTGGGGCGTGATGCGTAACTACACGGCCCAGCGCAGCGATCTGTTCGCGCTGCCGAACAATCCGAAACCGGCGGGGATGCGCAACACCGTGGCATTCGACGGAACCTGCCCACGGATCAGCGCCAACCCGAATGGCATCGGCACCCGGCCGACCGTGCAACGCAACTATGAAGTGGTCGCGGCACTGGCCAACGACATTCTCGGCAATCCGCTGAACCTGGCCCTCGGCGATCCGGAGGGTATCGGCCAGCATGTCGGCGGGCCGTTGAATCCGGCGGGCGGCACCCTGGTGTACAACTCGCGGGTGGTCAATATTCCGCAGGTCACGGTGACCGATCCGGAGGATGGCGAAACCATCACCATCGGCGGGCAAAGCGGTCCGCTGCATGACCCGACCGCGATCATTTACGTGCGCAAGTCTGACCTCGACACGGTCACCGGCAAGCTCAAGCCTGGTGTGCCTGTCGAACCGCTGGTGCTGCGCGCAACGGCGGGGGACTGCATCAACATCACCCTGGAAAACCGTCTGCCCATGGTCATGCCGGACCTGACCCAGACGGCGGTGATGCAAGGCATCGTCAAACGCGATCGCAACAGCGGACAGGGCTCGACCACCTTCAGCAACAACCTGATGCGGCCGTCCAGCCACGTGGGCCTGCACGCGCAATTGCTGGCGTACGACATCACCAAGTCCGACGGCACCAACGTCGGCGCCAACCCGATCCAGACCGTGCCACCGCGGGTTGGCAACAGCGGCGCCTACCCGACCCGTACGTATCAGTACTACGCCGGGCACCTGGAGCGCGAAGGCAAACCGATCACTCAACTGGGCCGCAACGTCGACAACATCAACGCCACGGCCGTGGAGTTCGGCGGGTTGAATTTCACCCCGGCGGACGTGATCAAGCAACCGCAGAAAGGCCTGGGTGGCGCGATGAGCATCCTGCCGGTCGGTGCTACCTGGGTGGACGACGCGCGCAAAGTCACGGCGACGGTCACCGCACCGGGGCAGACCCCTTACCGCGACTTTGCGATGGTCTGGCAGAAAGCCTTGAACATTCGCTGGGCCAATGGCCGGCCGGTGGAAGGCATCGCTGCCGAAGGCCTCGGTGTGCCGACCGATCCGCAGGACAACTCAAGCATGGCCATCAACTACAAGTCCGAGCCGATATGGTTCCGCTTCGGCCTGGCGCCGGATGCGCCGTTCGGTCATGCCGACGGCGCGGGTTACGGCGACGTGCCCAACGCGCACATGGCGTACAGCAATGCGCTGGTGGGCGGCGATCCGCAGACGCCGGTGCTGTATGTGAAACCGGGGCAACCGTTCCGCACGCACATCCTGATGCCATCCGGGGGTAGCCGCGGCACGACGTTCCAGCTGGACGGTCACGTCTGGTCGGTCAACCCGTTCCAGTCGGAGAAGAGTGACACCAGCGGTTATCCGATGAGTACGCCTGGCGTGGGTTCGGTGCGGTTCGGGCTCAACCCGATGTCGATGTACATCGGCGCCCGCGAAAGCATCCTGCCGGCGGCGCACTTCAGCTTCATGCACCCGAGCGCCGGGGGCAGCAACGCGATACCGGGCGACTACCTGTTCCGCGATTACGGCGCCTACGGCAATACCGCCGGGCTCTGGGGCTTGTTGCGAGTGACCAACGAACCTGAACCGGCACCGTAGACGTTGTGCGACACCAGCCCTGTAGGAGCGAAGCTTGCTCGCGAAGGGGACACCTCGGTTGCAGGTGGTATGGCGGATGACGCCTTCGCGGGCAAGCCTCTCTCCTACAAGGGATCGGGTTCGCACAGGGCAAATTGTAGGAGCTGGCTTGCCAGCGATGGCGGCCGTGGGATTGATGCAAGGCGTAAGGGCCTCATCGCCAGCAAGGGATCGGGTTTACAGGGTTCGAGTTGTAGGAGCTGGCTTGCCAGCGATGGCGGCCGCAAGACAGGCGCAGATCTGTAAGGGGAGAAGGTGACATGAACAGGACCACTGCAATTGCCGGTTGTGCTCTGGTTGTCGGGCTGGCGCTGATCTGGCTGGGCGTCTGGCGCACGACTCCGCCCGACATGCTCAGCGAGATAGCGCTACCGGACACCTGGAGCGGTCAGACGCTGGAGCGTGACGGCGTGTCCGTAACCCTGCAAATGCGGCCATTGGCCGAGGACGGTGTGCTGCGCGAAGGCGAGTTTGCCGACGTGCTCTTCCGGGTCAGTGACAGCGCTTCGGGCCAACCCCTTTCCGGCGTCAATCCCGGTGCCTGGCTGGACCCGGAAACCGTTGCCGCCGACCTGGCCCAGGGCCGTGACCGGAGCTGCAAATCCCGGGTCGGGGTGTTCCTGAAATCGAGCATCGGCGCACGGCCGCTGCTCGACCTGAACAGCTATTTCCTGCTGGTGATGAACCGTGATGCCAGTGTCTCCGTGGTCGATCCGTCGGTCTCGGTGGGCGGCATTACCAGCACCATGGCCCGCATCGACCTCAAGCGGCCGCCGATGGATTGGGTCACACCGAAGGACAACAAACGCGTATTCATCTCCATGCCCACCGCCGGCGAAGTGGCGGTGATCGACAGCGAGCAGTTCAAGTTGATCGCCTCGGTGGGCGCCGGCAGCCACCCGGTGCGCGTAGCGTTGCAACCGGACGAGCGCCTGCTGTGGGTCGGCAACAATGCGCCGAAGGCCGAAGCGTCCGGGGTCACCGTGATCGACAGCCAAAGCCTGAAACCGCTCAAACACCTGGCCACCGGCGCCGGGCATCACGAAATTGCCTTCAGCAAGGACAGCCGGTTTGCCTTCATCACCAACCGCGACGACGGCACGCTGAGCATCATCGACATCGCCAGCCTGACCCTCAGCAAGCAACTCAAGACCGGCTCGCATCCTTTGTCGGTGGCGTACTCGCCGCTGTCCCAGGCGGTGTATGTCGCCGATGGCAAGGACGGCACCGTGACCGTGGTCGATACCGCCAGCCTCGACGTGCGCCGGGTGATCAAGATGAAACAGGGCCTGGGCCCGATGGGTTTCAGCGCCGACGGTCGATTTGGCATCGTCCTCAACACCCTGGAAAACCAGGTGGCCGTGATCGACACCGCCACCGATTCGCTGATCCATGAACTGGACGTGTCCGCCGAACCGTATCAGCTGGTGTTCACCAAGGCTTACGCCTATGTGCGCGGGCTGGCGTCGCCCAAGGTGACGATGATCAACCTGTCGTCGCTCGGCGAAGGTCGCCAGCCGATCAGCCAGGGTTTCGAAGCCGGGCCCCAGGCGCCACGGCTGGCCGGTGATTTGCCGCTGGCGTCGAGCCTTGCGGTATCGCGGGACGACAACGCGGTGTTTGTGGTCAACCCGGTGGACAACACCACCTATTTCTACGCCGAAGGCATGAACGCACCGATGTCCGGTTACCCCAATCGCGGGCAAGTGGCGCGGGCGGCGATGGTCATCGACCGCAGCCTGCGCGAAGTCGAGCCGGGGCTGTACAGCGCGCGGGTCAAACTGCCACCGGCAGGGCGTTTCGACGTGGCGTTCCTGCTCAACCAGCCGAACATCATCCATTGCTTCACGACGCTGGTTGAACCGGATACCCGCCTCAGCCGACACCCCGGCGTACCGAAAGTCGAATTCCTGCTCGACAACGCCACCGCCGCCCTCGGCAGCCCGTACACCGTGCGCTTTCGCATCGTTGAGGGCCAACAGAAAGCCCAGCGCAGTGGCGTGAAAGACGTGCAGGTGCGCTACTTCCGCGCCCCGACTTCGCGGGCCCGGGAAGTCGCGGCCCTTGAGGTCGGCAACGGAATCTACGAAGCCCCAGTGACGCTCGATCAGAACGGCGCCTGGTACCTGCACGTGCGTGCGGCGTCCCTTGGCGCGAATTTCGATGACAAGACCTTTGCCAGCGTTCGGGTCCTGCCCGGCGATGCCCGTTGAAGAGGAAATTGACATGAACCGATTCGCACACCGTGGACTGCTGACGTTCTGCCTGTTGACCGTCGGCGTGGGGCAAGCCCTGGCGCACTCAGCGGATGAACATGCCGGGCACGACATGCCGGCCAAAGGCGCTCGATCGGAAAGCGCTCAGGTCAAGTTCGCCGACGTCGCGCTGGTGGACCAGAACGGCAAACCGGTGCGTCTGGAGAAGGATCTGGTGACCAACAAAATCGTGGTCATGAGCTTCATTTACACCAGTTGCACCACGGTGTGCCCGGTGGTGTCGTCGATCATGGGCAAAGTGCAGAAACAGCTGGGCGCGCGGGTGGGCACCGAGGTGCAACTGGTCTCGATCAGCATCGACCCGCAGCGTGATGACGCCAAACGCCTGAACGCCTACGCCCGCAGCTTCCAGAACGGTCCGGGCTGGAGCTGGCTGACCGGCAGTGCGCAATCGATCGACGCCACCCTCAAAGGCCTCGGCACGTTCAGCGGCGACTTCAAGAACCACCAGCCGCTGATCCTCGTCGGCGACGGCAACAGCCGCCACTGGACGCGCTATTACGGCTTCACCGACCCGACCGTACTGACCCGTGAAGTGGAGAAACTCAGCGGCCAGCGCAACAGCCACGCCAAACACACCGCCATTGCCATGGAGCAGCAACCATGAGAGTCATCGACTGGGTTGCGTTGAGCCTGTGCTTCTGGATTTTCAGCTCGTTGGCCTTCGCTCACGAAGGGCACGAAGAACCCGCTCCTGTCGTGGCCACCGCGCAACCGTCGAGCGGCACGCGCGATGCGAAAACCTGGTTCACCGACACGCCGTTGCAGGACCAGAACGGCGAGACCCTGCGTTTCTACAGCGACGCGCTGCATAACCGCGTGGTGCTGCTGAACGTGATTTTCACCAGTTGCACGGATGCCTGCCCGCTGATCACTCGCAAGCTCAAGGAAGTGCGTGAGTTGCTGGGCGATAAAGCAGACGGCATTACCTTTATCTCCCTTACCAGTGATCCGCTGCGGGATACCCCGGCGGTACTCAAGGCTTACACCTTGAAGCAGGGCGTCAATGGCCCCCACTGGCTTTTTCTCACTGGCGACAAGGCGCAAATGGATCTGGTGCTGGGGCGCATCGGCCAGATCGTGCCGACTCCCGAGCAACATTCAACGCAACTGATTGTGGGCGACGTAGCCAACAAACGCTGGAGCAAAATCCGCCCCGATGCCCCGGCCGCCGCCATTGCCCAGCGCTTGCAATTGCTGACAATGCCCGTGGCCGGTCGCTGAGCCCGCACCATGAAAATCTCCCTGATCCTCGGCCTGTTCCTGATCGGCAATCTTCATTGCGCTGCCGATACGTTGCCCTTGAACCCTGACGAAAGTGCCGGCAAACGGCTGTACCGCGAGGGTGTCTCGGGCAGCGGTGAACCGATCATGGCGCGTATCGGGGCGACGGGCATGTTGCTGCCGGCCACCAGCCTGCCGTGCGCCAACTGCCACGGCACCGATGGCCTGGGCCGGCCCGAGGGCGGGGTGCGTCCACCCGATCTGAGCTGGTCGCGGCTGACCAGCACCTATGGCCAACGGCACGTCAACGGCCGCAACTACCCGGCGTACACCGACGGCACCCTGGCCCGGGCGATTCAGGAGGGGCGCGATTCCGCCAACAATCGCCTCGACCCGGCGATGCCGCGGTTCGTGCTATCGATGAAGGATCAGCGCAACCTCACGGCCTACCTCAAACGCCTGGCTGATGAGCGCGACCCCGGCCTGACGCCTGACAGCCTGCACCTGGGCACGTTGTTGCCGAGTCAGGGGCCGTTGGCGGAGGAGGGCGCGACGGTGGCGGCGGTACTCAAAGGCAGCGTGGCGCGAATCAACAAGGCGGGGGGGATTCATGGCCGGCAGGTGCGCCTGACGATCCTCGACCCGGGGCCGGACCCTGTCAGTGCCGGGCGGGCGCTGGATCAGTTGATCTATCAGGAGCAGGTGTTTGCCCTGATCGCGCCACTGGCGCCGGCACTCGACACGCAACTGGTTTCGCGTCTGGAGCAGGCGGGCATTCCGTTGATTGGTCCGCTCTCGTTGCAGGGTACGGCGCAGAGCAGTCGACAGATTTTTGAACCGATGCCAGGGGTGCGCGAGCAACTGATCGCCCTGGCCGATTACGCCACCGGGAGTTTGCGCGTGCTCCAGGGCCCGACGCTGATTACCTACACGGACGATCCCGGTCAACGACTGGCGGCTCATACCCTGCGTCAGTATCTGCAAGATCACGCCTGGCAAAATGTCAGCCTGCAGGCCTACGACCCGGTAAAGGACCAACTGCCGCTGGGCTCGCGCTCATTGTTTTACCTGGGCTGCGGTAGCG
Source organism: Pseudomonas sp. BF-RE-21 (assembly GCF_019947305.1). Taxonomy (NCBI): domain Bacteria; kingdom Pseudomonadati; phylum Pseudomonadota; class Gammaproteobacteria; order Pseudomonadales; family Pseudomonadaceae; genus Pseudomonas; species Pseudomonas sp. BF-RE-21. The sequence continues at coordinate 13,479 of NZ_JAGYGF010000067.1, forward strand.
ATTTCAGCCTGCTCGCCGAAAGGTTGCAGAGGGCGGGGCAGGTTCCTTACCTGTTCGCCATGGCGAATCAGGTGGCGGGTGACCTTTTGCGAGTGCCCAGTGGTTTTTCCCGGCGGTTGTTTTTGTCCTATCCGTTCGTGCCCAGCGACTGGACCCTGGCCGGGCGCCTGGCCCTGATCCAGTTGCGCGAACAGCAGGGGCTCGGTGGTCAGCACGCGGTGCTGCAAGTCGGCGCGTTCAGTTCGATGCTGCTGCTCAGCGAGGGCATGAAGCAGGCCGGGCGCGACGCCAGCCGCGAGAAGCTGATCTATGCGCTGGAAGGCCTGCATGACTTCGACACCGGGCTGACCCCGCGCCTCAACTTCGGGCCGGGCCAGCGGCTGGGCTTGAGCGGCGCGCATATCGTCACCGTGGATTTGCCCGACCAGCGCTTCTACCTGGTCGCCCCTTACAAGCCCATTACCGCGAAACCCTGACCGGAGGCCTCGATCATGACGCTCAAGACTCTGTTGATCCTGCTGACGCTGTGGCTGCCGGTGGCGTTCGGCAGCAACGGCCCGGTCGCCGCGCGGGTCAATGGCGAGGAGATTTCCCAGTTCCGCCTCGAACGCTATTTTGCCGAGTACCTGGAGGACCAGGGCCGGGCGCTGGGCAGCATTCGTAATCCCAAGGCGTACAAGCAACTTCGGCAAAAGGCGCTGGACGCATTGATCGACCGCGAGTTGCTGTGGCAGGAAGCGGTCAAGCGTGGAGTGGTGATCAGCGATGCCACCGTGCAACGCCAGGTTGAACAGACCCGGCAGGCCATTGGCGGTGCCGAGAAATTCGCTCGACGCCTGGAGGACGCAGGTTTCGACGAGGCCGGTTTTGTCGAATACACCCGCCGTGAACTCGCGGCTCAGCAGGTCTTTGCCGAGCTGACCAGCGTCGAGGGGCCGGACGAAAAACAGGTCCGCGCGTTCTATGAAGAACATCGCGCGCAGATGAGCCAGCCCGAAGCGGTGCAGGCGCGGCACATCCTGATCAAGGTTGCCCAGGACGCCGATGCCGCCACAGTCGAAGCGGCGCGGCTACGCTTGGTGCACATGCAGGCGACAATCCGCCAGGGCGCGGACTTCGCCAGCGTGGCCCGGACGGGGTCCGAAGATGCCTCGGCGAGTGAGGGCGGAGATCTGGGCTATTTTCCACGTGGACGCATGCTGCCAGCGTTTGAAGCGGCAGCCTTTGCCCTGGCACCGGGCGCAGTGAGTGAGCCGGTTCGCACGGCACTGGGCTGGCACTTGATCCAGGTGCAGAACCACAGGGAGGTGACCGATGTCACAGAGTTGCAAGCGCTTGAGATGGTCAGGGCGTACCTCGATCGACAGCAACAGGCTCAGGTTCGCCTGCAGGTTTTGGCGCAACTGCGATCGCGTAATCGAATCGAACGAATTGACGATGAATGAAGGTTCCCCCCCCAATAGTGGGGAAAAGCTTCAGGGCAATTCCGTGTGCGCCCCCGCCTTTGGGGGGGCGGTGTATTTGGGCGGAAAGGCTTTTTTATGAAAATCAAACACATGCAGTGGTGAAACACCCGGCACCCAGCCTGGCATGAAGTGTGCGTTAGCCTCGGTAAGGCGAGCACTCTGCCAGGTTCGGAACTCGGGCCTGCGGTTTCAAGGAGTCCACCTTGTTAAACAAAGTACTGGTTGTCGATGACGAACAGCTTCTTGCACAAAACCTCAAGGATTACCTTGAGGCGCAAGCACTGGACGTCCGGGTTGCACATGACGGTGCGGCGGCTATCGGCGAAGCCGAGCAGTTTGCACCCGATGTGATGGTGTTCGATTACCGCTTGCCCGATATGGAAGGCTTTGAGGTGCTCGATGCCATCCGCCGGAACAGGAACTGTCATTTTGTGCTGATTACCGGGCACCCGACCGCTGAAGTCTGTGAGCGGGCCCGGCAGGTGGGAGTCAGCCATATCCTGTTCAAACCGTTTCCAATGGCGGAACTGGCCCGTGCAGTCTGTGACCTTCTGGGGATGGAGCGCGAACCCAAAGCAGGCGCGCGCACATCCGAGGGGTTTGTCGAACGACGCCAGAGCAGGACCGAGAGTTTCCCGCTGCAGTTGTACGACGGCAGTTGGGTGCTGGCGGATCGTCGACGCAATCCCTCGACGTCCAAGGCACCAGACGACGAACAATTGCTCACCGGGGAGTAGTGGCGCGACCAGCCGTTGCGGTAACCGCCGTAATTGCTCGCCGCGTCGACAGGGCTCAAAGCCCCCGGCGTTGGAGAGCAAGCCATGGACCGTCTATCCCTTGCCGTCGAACCGGCGCAGTTGGAATCCGTACCGTCGCGCTTTTCCAGTGAGCAATTGGCCCAGGCCCGATCACTGGCCGCCAGTTCCGGCGAGCGGATGCTCGAAGCCCTCGGGGTGTTGTGCGAACTGGCCCCCATGCCCTTCATCCAGTGCCTCGGCGCCACCCTGCATTATCCGGTGCTCGACACCGACAACCTGTTCAAGTCCACTCCCGTATTCGACAGGGTCACCCTGGCCCAATGCCTCAAGCGCGAATTCATTCTGTTGCGCCACGACGAGGAGATCATCGGCGTGTTCGCCGATCCGTTCGACACGTCGCGCCTGGCCTGGATCGATGACTGCCTGCACGGTGCTCCCCTGTATCTGGTGCATGCCGACGACCTGAAAGCCTATCTGGCACGTCACGAAGAGAGCTTCCATGCGGTGGAATCGCTCAACGCCCAGGCCGATGCCAACATCGAAACCGACACCCTGCAAAGCCTGTCTCTGACCAGCATCAGCGAAGACGCCAGCGTCGTCGTCAAACTGGTCAACTCGACCCTGTACGACGCCTTGAAAATGCACGCCAGCGATATCCATTTGGGCACCACCGGCAGCGGCCTGGTGATCAAGTACCGCATCGACGGCGTGCTCAACAACATCAGCAAGATCCAGGGCAGCGAGTTCGCCGAGCAGGTGATTTCCAGGGTCAAGGTCATGGCCGAACTGGACATCGGCGAGAAGCGCGTGCCTCAGGACGGTCGCTTCAAGATCGGCATCAGTGGCCGGCAGATCGACTTCCGGGTCTCGATCATGCCGAGCATCTTCGGTGAAGACGCGGTACTGCGGGTGCTCGACAAACAGGACCTGGCGGACAAGGTCTGCGGTGTGCAATTGCAGGCCCTGGGCTTTGAAGACGAAACCTTGCGTCAACTGCGCAGGCTGGCCGCCGAACCCTACGGCATGGTGCTGGTGACCGGCCCCACCGGCAGCGGCAAGACCACCACGCTGTACGCGATGATCACCGAGATCAACCACGGCGTGGACAAGATCATCACCATTGAAGACCCGGTGGAATATCAGTTGCCGGGCGTGCTGCAAATCCCTGTGAATGAAAAGAAAGGCCTGACCTTCGCTCGTGGCTTGCGCTCGATCCTGCGTCATGACCCGGACAAGATCATGGTCGGTGAAATCCGTGACCCCGACACCGCGCAGATCGCCGTGCAATCGGCGCTCACCGGCCACCTGGTGTTCACCACGATCCACGCCAACAACGTGTTCGATGTCATCGGCCGGTTCACCCAGATGGAAATCGATCCCTACAGCCTCGTCTCGGCGCTCAATGCCGTGCTGGCGCAGCGCTTGATCCGCCTGGTTTGCACCAGTTGCAGCGCGCCGTGCACCCCGACCGATGAGGAACTGCTCGCTTCGGGTCTCGACCCCCACAACGTCGATCACTTCCACTTCGTTCACGGCAAGGGCTGCGGGCATTGCCGGGGCACCGGTTATCGCGGGCGCACGGCGATCGCCGAGCTGCTGCACCTGGACGACGAGCTGCGGCAGATGATCGTCGAGCGCCAACCGATTTCGAAAATCAAAACCCATGCGTGCAAACGAGGCTTGCGCTTGCTGCGCGAGTCGGCGCTGGAACTGGTTCAGGAAGGGCGCACCACACTCGAGGAGATCAATCGTGTCACTTTTGTCTCGTGATCGTTTTATCGCCGTGCTCGGCGCCAGTGGGGTCGGCCTCGGCCAGCGCCGTGGCAGCGAAACCCTGTGGCTGGGCAGCGTCGGTTTTATCGACGAAGGCTTCCACGCCTGGGCGGTGGCGCTGGACACCCTCGATCATCTGCTGGCCGATCACACCCACGCCGGTGCCGAGTTGAGCGTGGTGATTTCCGGGCACTTCAGCCGTTTCTGTCTGGTGCCCTGGAGCGAACAGATCAGCAGCCCTGACGAATTGCTCGGGTTTGCCCGGCTGTGCTTCGAAGACCTTTACGGCGTGCCGACGCAACCCTGGAGCCTGGTGCTCTCGCCGGAACCGGCCGGCTACGACCGGGTCGCCAGCGCACTGCCGCAGGATTTGCTGACGCGTCTGCGCACCCTGGTCAGCGCCCGGGGCCTGCGCCTGCGTTCGGTGCAGCCGTACCTGATGACGGCGTTCAACCACTTCGATAAAAGCCTCGATACCGGCGACTTCCTGTTCGTGGTCGCCGAGCCGGTACGCAGCGTATTGCTGCTGGCCCGGGAAGGCCGTTGGGCCTCGGTGCGTTCGGTGGGCACCGGCGACAGCGACGCCGCACTGACCGCGTTGATCGGTCGTGAAAGCCAATTGCAGGCCTCCACCAGCGAGCGGCCACTGAACGTTTACCTGCATGCGCCCGCGCGTATCGATGTGCAACCCGACATTCCCGGCGTGCACTTGCGCACCCTTGAAGAAGACCGGACAACCGTACGCGATGGCTTGTACGTCATGTCCCGGGCGGTGGCCTGACATGCGCGCCCTGATGCTCGACTTTCAGCCGCGCCGCCGCTCGGGCCCTCTGGGCTGGAGCCTGCTGGCCGTGGGCGTGGTGTTGAGCCTGATTTGCGTGCTGGTTCAGCAACACCTCAGTGATCAGACCGCGCAACAACAGGGCCATCTGCAAACCGCCCAGCGTGTCCTCACCGGCGACGATGGCGGCACGGTCAGCCTGACCCCGGCGCAAATCCGCGAGCAGGCACAAAACCTCGCCGAGATGCGCAAGGTCTCGCAGCAACTGCGCCGGCCGTGGGAGCGCCTGTTCGCCATGCTCGAAGCCATGCCCCGGGGCGATATCGCCTTGCTGACCCTGACCCCCGATGCGCGCAAAGGCCAGGTGCGGATCAGCGCCGAGGCGAAAGACCTCGACGCCATGCTCGACTTCCACCGCAACCTCGAGGCCAGCGACGAGCTGTCCGATGTGTCGCTGCTGAGCCACGAAATCGTGGCCAACGTGCCCGAGCACCCGGTGCAATTCAACCTGTCGGCTACCTGGGAGATTGGCGATGCAAATCCCTAGACTGATCGTCCACGAATACCTGCAAGGCCTGGGCATTCCCGGTCTGGCAGGGATGGCGCTGCTGGCGTTGGCATCGGTCTATGGCCTGGCGGGCTTGATGCCGGACTGGCAGTCGCTGCAACAGCTCAGCCAACAGACCCGCGAAGCCGGTGAATACCTGGCCAGGGTTGAAGACGGCAGCGTCGCCGCGCCGGTGGTGCCACAACGTCAGCTCGACGACTTCCGCAGCAAGCTGCCTTCGCAGCCGCAAGCCACGGTGGCGATCGACAAGATCTACGCGTTGGCGGCCCAGGAACACATCACCCTGGCACGCGGTGAATATGCCCTGGGCATCGACCCCAAGACCCATCTGGCGCGCTATCAGATTCTGCTGCCGGTGCGTGGCAGCTACCCGCAACTGCGGCGCTTCCTGCATGCCTTGCTCGGTCAGTTGCCGGCGGTGGTGGTGGAGGACGTGGAGTTCCAGCGTAAAAAGATCGCCGACACCGACCTGACCGGGCGGATCCGCATGACCCTCTACCTGTCGAGGTCATGATGAATACCAAACGCGTAGCGGGGTGGGTGGGGTTCTTCGGCGTAGCGGCGGGGCTGGCCTGGTTGCCTGATTACTGGATGTCGGCGGACGACGGCGAGGCGGCCGTCACCGTCGTGGCCACGGCGGCCAACAGCAAAACCCGCGGTGCCCTGCCTGCCGCGCCAGCCACCGGCAAAGCCGCTGTGATCAAGGACTTGAGCCCGGCGGGCGACCTGTTCGCCGCCCGCAGCTGGAAGGCTGAACCGACGCTCGCCAGCGTCACCGAACAACCCGTCAACGTGACCCCGGTGGTGACCGTCCCCAGTGCACCGCCAATGCCTTTCCAGTTTATCGGGCGCATGGATGATCGTTCAGACCAGCAAGTGTTTCTGCTGAGCGGAGAAAAAATATACGTCGTACGCAAAGGGGATGTGATCGACGAAACCTGGCGGATCGTGGGCATTTCCGATGTGGAACTGAGCTTCGTCTACCTGCCTTTGCATTTGTCCCAGACCTTGTCTATGGGGAGCACGCCATGAATAGATCCCGTTTGCTGATGAGCTTTTGCTGTGCGTGTGCCGGGCTGGTGGCGTGCAGTTCTGCCCAGGTCGCCAACAAGGAAGCGTCCGAGCTGATCGAGCAGGGACAATACGAGGCCGGCCTGGCGCGTATTGAAGAAGGGCTGCGGGAAAACCCTCGTAATACCGAACTGCACCTGGCCCGCAACTCCGCCCACGCCAAGGCGATTACCGCGCTGCTGACCGAGGCTGACACCGACCGTTCGCACCGGGACTTCGCCGCCGCGCGCGTCAGCTACAACCGGGTGCTGACCATCGAGCCGAACAACCGGCGTGCCCAGGATGCAATGCGCCAGCTCGACTACATGCGCAGCCTCGATGAAAAACTCGAGCTGGCCCGTGGCGACTTGCGTCGCGGCGACATCTACGGGGCCGACCGTCAGGTCAAACAGATCCTCGAACTGGACCCGAAAAATGAAGGCGCCCTGGAACTGCAAAGCAACATCCGTCTGGTCCAGAGCCGCAACGTCATCCAGTACCCACAGCTGCGCACACGCCTGGAACGGCCCGTGACCCTGGAGTTTCGCGACGCCAACCTGAAAACCATTTTCGAGGTGCTGTCCCAGGTCGCCGGGTTGAACTTCATTTTCGACAAGGACCTGCGCCCGGACATGAAAGCCACGATCTTCGTGCGTGACGTGCGCATCGAAGACGCCGTGGAACTGCTGCTGCAACAGAACCAGTTGCATCAGAAAGTGGTGAACGAAAACACCTTGCTGATCTACCCGGACTCACCGCAAAAGCTCAAGGATTACCAGGAGCTGGTGATGCGCACCTTCTACCTGACCAGCATCGATGCCAACACCGCGCTGAACATGATCAAAACCATGCTCAAGACCCGCGACGTGTTTGTCGATGAGCGCCTCAACACCCTGACCATGCGCGACTCCGAAGACGCGATCCGCATGGCGGAAAAACTCCTGCAATCGCAAGACCAGTCCAACCCAGAAGTGGTGCTGGAAGTGGAGGTGATGGAGGTTGCCACCCAACGGATTCTCGACCTTGGCCTGCAATGGCCGAACACCTTCGGCGTGGTCAACGGCGACGGTTCGCCGGTGCAGATTCTCGATCAATTGAAAGGCATCGACTCCAGCCGGATCACCATCTCGCCTTCGCCGCAGGCCAAGATCAATGCCCAGGACAACGACATCAACACCCTGGCCAGCCCGGTGATTCGTGTCAGCAACCGCGAGCAGGCGCGTATCCACATTGGTCAGCGCGTGCCGATCATCAGCGCCACGTCGGTGCCTTCGACCCAAGGCCCGGTGATCACCGAAAGCGTCACCTACCTGGACGTCGGTCTGAAGCTGGAAGTGCAGCCGACCGTGCACCTGAACAACGAAGTGGCGATCAAGATCGCGCTGGAAGTGAGTAACGCCACGCCACTGGAACCAACCCGCCAGGGCACGATTCCGGTGCAGGTCGATACCCGTAACGCCCAGACCACCCTGCGCCTGCATGACGGCGAAACCCAGATTCTCGCCGGCCTGATGCGCAACGACCATGGCGCCACCGGCAACAAGATTCCGGGGCTTGGCGACATTCCTGGTCTGGGTCGGTTGTTTGGCAGCAACAAGGACAACGTCAGCAAATCGGAACTGGTGCTGTCGATCACGCCACGGATCGTGCGCAACCTGCCGTACCAGAGCCCGTCGGACATGGAATTCCCGACCGGCACCGAAACCAGCATGCGCATTCAGGCACCGGACCGGCAGATGGAACCGCCCATTCAGAACGAGCACATCGATCGGCCGGTGGCGGCCTCAACCACTCAAGTGTTTATCGAGAAGCCTTGATCATGAGCGCCTCGCAACGCGGTTTTACCCTGATCGAAGTTGTGGTGACGCTGGCTCTGATCGGCTTGCTGGCCGGCATGGCCGCGCCGCTGACCGAGACCGTGGTGCGCCGGGGCAAAGAGCAGGAACTGCGCACCGCGCTGTACCAGATTCGCGATGCCATCGACGCGTACAAACGCGCATTCGACGCCGGTTACATCGAGAAGTCCCTGAACAGCAGCGGCTATCCGCCGAACCTGAAAGTGTTGGTGGAGGGGGTGCGCGATGTGCGCAGCGCCAAGGGGGCCAAGTTCTATTTTCTGCGGCGCGTGCCCCATGACCCGCTGAAGCCGGTCAAGCGTGACGACGACGGCGGCTGGGGTTTGCGCTCCTATGACAGCACGGCTCAAAACCCGCGTGAGGGCCAAGACGTCTTTGACGTTTACTCCCAGGCGCGTGGCAAAGGGCTTAACGGCATCGCCTACCGGGAGTGGTGAGCTTATGCGTCGGGAAAAGGGGTTTACCTTGCTGGAACTGATGGTGGTCATGGCAATCATCGCAACCCTGATGACCATCGCCTTGCCACGTTATTTCAACAGCCTCGAGGCCTCGAAAGAGACCACGCTGCGCCAGAGCCTGTCGGTGATGCGCGAAGCCCTGGATCACTACTACGGCGACACCGGGCGTTATCCCGATTCCCTTGAGCAACTGGTGGAACAACGCTACCTGCGCAACCCGCCGATGGACCCGATTGCCGAACGCAAGGACCTCTGGGTCATGGTCGCACCACCGGACGGCGTACCGGGTGGCGTCGCCGATATCAAAAGTGGGGCCACAGGGAGGGCGCGTGATGGCAGCCTCTATTCCGAGTGGTAAACCTTCGAACGAGGGCGGTTTCACTTACCTGGGCGTGCTGTTCCTGATCATGCTGATGGGCATGGGCCTGGCCACTGCCGGCGAGTTGTGGTCAACCCTCTCGCGCCGTGATCGTGAGCGCCAGTTGCTCTGGGTCGGCACGCAATACGCCCAGGCATTGCGCAGCTACTACCGCAGTTCACCAGGCTTGGCGCAATACCCGAAGGAGCTGGTAGACCTGTTGCAGGACGAGCGTTTTCCCAGCCCAAAACACCATATCCGGCAGCTGTATCCGGACCCGATCGGCGGCGGAGAATGGAGCCTGATGCGCGGTTTCGATGGCCGCATCACCGGCCTCAACAGCGCCTCCACGGACACGCCGCTCAAGCAGGCGGACTTCCCCTCTCAGTGGTCGGATTTTGCCGGTATGGCGAGTTACAAGGACTGGCAGTTCGTGGCCGAAAAAGCCTTTCTCGAGGGCACATCGGGACCTGCCAAGGGCCAGTCACAATCGCCCGAAGCGTTGCAGCCATGAATCGATTCTGCGTGGCCGTGATCCTGATGCTGGCGTCTGCTGCCGCCACGGCCGGCGAAGAGGACGAAATGATGGGGTTCATCGTCGATGACACGATCTCGCACATCGGTCACGACTTTTACTACTCGTTCAGTGAACGCCTGCGCGCCACCAGCCCGATGGATTTCAACCTGGTGGTACGCGAACGACCTTCGGCGCGGTGGGGCGCCCTGGTCACTGTGGAATATCAGCAGCGTCTGGTTTACCGGCGGTTTTTGCCGCCGAACACCGTGGAGCTCAAGGAAGAGGCCTATGACGCCGCCGACTGGGTCCGCGGGCAGATCGTCCAGCGCAAGCTGGAAGCCTTGTTGCAGGACACAACGGACCTTGAGAGGGACGAACTATGAAAACCACAACGTTCTCGCAGCACCGCCTGTTTTCAAGGGCAGGCATCTGGTTGGTCGGGCTCGGCAGTTGCGGCCTGGTCCAGGCCACCGAACTGGTCTACACGCCCATCAACCCCTCGTTTGGCGGTAACCCGCTGAACGGGACCTGGCTGCTCAACAACGCCCAGGCGCAAAACGATTACGACGATCCTGACTTGAAAAAACGCACCACTGCGGCCGGTACTTCGGCGCTGGAGCGGTTCTCCAGTCAGTTGCAGTCGCGGTTGCTCGGGCAGTTGCTGGACAACATTTCCGCGGGCAACACCGGGAGCCTGACCACCGACGCTTTTATCGTCAACGTGGTCGACGACTCCGGCCAATTGACCATCGTCGTGACCGACCGAGCGACCGGTGAAGTCTCCGAAATTCAGGTGAGCGGCCTGGCCCCTTGAAGGGATCCGGGTTGATGGGGAGGGAAGGATATGAAAAGAATAATGGTGCTAGGGCTGATGTTGGCGGCGTTACAGGGGTGCAGTCTGCGCGAGCCGATCGGGGCTGAGCAGGACACCGAAACCCCGACGCTGACCCCGAGGGCTTCGACTTACTACGACTTGATCAACATGCCACGACCCAAGGGCCGGTTGATGGCGGTGGTGTACGGTTTCCGCGACCAGACCGGGCAATACAAACCGACCCCGGCCAGTTCGTTTTCTACCAGTGTCACTCAAGGCGCGGCGAGCATGCTGATGGATGCGTTGCAGGCCAGCGGCTGGTTTGTGGTGCTGGAGCGGGAGGGGCTGCAGAACCTGCTGACCGAACGCAAGATCATCCGCGCCTCGCAGAAAAAACCGAACACGCCGGTGAATATCCAGGGCGAACTGCCGCCGTTGCAAGCGGCGAACATGATGCTTGAGGGCGGGATTATTGCGTACGACACCAATGTGAAAAGCGGCGGGGAAGGGGCGCGTTACCTGGGTATCGATATTTCCCGGGAGTATCGGGTGGATCAGGTCACGGTGAACCTGCGGGCGGTGGATGTGCGCAGTGGTCAGGTGCTGGCCAATGTGATGACCAGCAAGACGATTTACTCCGTGGGCCGTAGTGCCGGGGTGTTCAAGTTTATCGAGTTCAAGAAGTTGCTTGAGGCGGAGGTTGGCTACACCACGAACGAGCCGGCGCAGTTGTGTGTGTTGTCGGCGATCGAGGCGGCGGTGGGGCATCTTCTGGCTCAGGGGATCGAGCGGCGTTTGTGGCAGGTGGCGGGGGATAATTCGCCTGAGAGCGGTGAGACGCTTGACCGGTATCTGACCCAGAACAAGGTGGTGCCTGAAGAAGAGTGACCGAGGCGGCCTTCGGGCCGACATGGTTCATGCGGATGTACCCCCGAACCTCTGTAGGAGCCGGCTTGCTGGCGATGGCGGCCTTATGGCGGACCATTTTCTTTCGGGTGTACATATCCATTCCTGCGGTAACGGCCACTTATGGTTTCGCCCTTACGGCGAGTCCCTTTTGGCAAACGCCCCAAAAGGAACCAAAAGGTCTCGCCCCGGCGTCCGGCCCCTCGCTAAGGCTCGGCGTTCCCTCGCTCCGGTCCTGCTCCGTGGGCCCGCCGCGATCGGCCATCCATGGCCGTGCGCGGCTAACCCGGCATCCATGCCGGGTTGCCCACTGCGCAGAACCTCCACTCGGCCTCCCGAAGGGGCGGGCAGATCAAAATCAAAAGCGCAAGGCGAGCTAACGCTCGGCCTCGTGGTTAGGTGGGTGTACGCCGTACCATTGTAGGAGCCGGCTTGCCGGCGATGACGTCCTGACAGCCGACCTGATTCTCGCGGATGTACCACGCCCTTTGTAGGAGCCGGCTTGCCGGCGATAGCGTCCTTCCAGCCAACCCTTCACTCGCGAATGTACCCAACCCCCTGTAGGAGCCGGCTTGCTGGCGATGGCGTCTGTCCAGCCAATACATACGTTGACTGATCCACCGCTATCGTCGGAACGCCGCCCGCAGCAAGCCGGCTCCTACAGGGATCTGCGTTTGCTTTTGATTTTCACCACTCATCAGGCCGAGCGTTAGCTCGCCTTGCGCTTTTGATCTGAGCGCCCCCTCGAGAGGCCGAGTGGAGGTTCTGCGCAGTGGGCAACCCGGCATGGATGCCGGGTTAGCCGCCCCCGGCCATGGATGGCCGATGGCGGCGGGCCCACGGAGCAGGGCCGGAGCGAGGGCATGCCGAGCCTAGGCGAGGCACCGAACGAAAGGGGCAAGAGCGCTTGGTTACTTGGCGCTTCTCCAAGTGACTCGCCGTAAGGGCGAAACCCATAGCGGCCGTTACCGCAGCAATGGATATGTACACCTGAAAGATAATCGTCGCCTGTCAAGACGCCTTCGCCGGCAAGCCTGGCTCCTACAGAAAGCAGGCCACAAAAAAACCGCGCCCCCCTCAAGGGCCGCGGTTTTTTATACCCCCGCAATTACTGCTGCAACACCGTCGCCTGGTTATCCATACCCACCTGTTGAATGGTCGCCATCTGCGTCACGCCACTCTGATCAACATTGGCAATGTTCCCGATCCCGCTCTGGGTCACATACGCCACGTTCATGCTGTCGGTCTGTTTCAGAGTGATCTTGTTATCGTTGCCCCACTGGCTGGTAGAGGCCAGGTTGCTGGTACCGGACTGGTCGAATTCGCTACGGTTGTTCATGCCGTTACTGCTGCCCTCGACCAGGTTGGTGGTGCCGCGCTGGTCGGCGATGAGGACGTTGTCGGTGCCGTTCTGATCGAAGTACAGCTCGTTGTAGTTCTCCGCCTGGCTGACGATGGTTTTGTTGCCCATGCCGGTCTGGCTGGTGGTCATGACGTGGCCGACGCCGTCCTGGGTGAAGTTGGCAATGTTTTCCTTGCCGTTCTGAGTGATGGTTGCGCTTTGGTTGCTGCCAAATTGACCACCTTTTTGCGGACCTTTCCAATTGCTGGCGTAGACCTTGTTGTCGCTACCCACCGAAGTCGCGGTGAGCGAATGGCCTTCGCCGGACTGATAGGTGAAATGCACGTTGCCCGTACCCGTCTGGTACAGCGCCAGGGTCGAGCCGGTGGACTCGAACTGGTCGGCGTAGATCGCGTTGAGGTTGCCGACCTGGAAGACCTGAGCGGTGTTGTTTTCGCCGAAGCTCTGGTCCACCACGGTTTCGTTGGTCTCACCCATCTGGTCGACGGTGGCCGTGCTGCCCGCTTGTCCGTCTTGCCAGATCTCGGTGCCGTTGCCGTCGCCGTTCTGGTTGATGGTCAGGTTGCCTCCGTCGCCGTTGCGTTGGTCGCCGTAGGCATAGTTGTTGGCGCCGGACTGGTTAATGTCGATCTGGCCGCCCATGTGGTTGATCTGTTCGGCGGTGGCGTAGTTGGTGGTGCCGTACTGGATGATCACCGCCATGTTGCCGAAGCCGGGCTGGATCTGTTCGATGTTGGCTTCATTGCTGTCGCCGTACTGGAAGGTTTGACCGGAAGTGCCCTCCTGGCTGTCCTGATAGACGAACGAAAAGTTACCGCTGCCTTCCTGCTGTTGCAGCACTTCGCCGCCGCCCGCGCCGATCGATTGACTGGCATGGCTGGTGTTGAAGCTGCCGGTCTGTTTCTGGGTGATGGTGCTGTTGTCTTCATACAATTGCTCGGCGTAACCGGCGTTGTATTCACCGACCTGGTTCTGGTCGATGGTGCTGGTGGCCGAGTCCTGCACCGCAGCCGCATCGTTGCCCTCGCCGAGTTGCTGCTGGGTGGCGGTGCTGTAGGGGGCCTTGGTCTGTTTCACATTGGCGATGTTGGCGGTGCCGACCTGGTCCTGGGTGGAAATGCTGTCGTTGGCCAACGCATGGGCACTGGCAATGACCAGGATCGCGGCGGTGAGGGGCGTCAGTTTGAACATGATGAAACCTCCATGTGGTGCGGTGCTTTAGCGGTATTGTTTGACTGAAACGCTCATGCCGTTTCCCGATTGGGTCACGGCGCTGGAAAGCCCCGTGCCGGCCTGGTCGATGCTGGCGTCGTTGTTATTGCCGTTCTGGGCTATCTGCGCGCGGTTCTGGCTGCCGGTCTGGGTGATCGAGGCCGAGTTGCCGGAGCCTTGCTGAGTGATCATTGCCATCAGGTCGCTGCCTTGTTGCAGGATGTAGGCTTCCTGATTGCTCCCCGACTGGACGATGGTGCCGAGCAGCGACTGGCCGTTCTGTTGCAGCAGCGCCACGTTGGCCTGGCCGTTCTGGTCGATCCGCGCGTGCTGGCCAACCGGCGGTGGCAACTCGCCGAGGTCGGTGCCGGGGCCCAGGTCATCGTTCTCCATCAGATCGTCGGCGCGCACGCCCGCGCTGCTGCAGAGCAGAAGCAGGCAGAGCAGGGCGGCGGTCGACGTTTTCATGAGACTGTCCTTTCGCAAGAGGCCAGCCCCATCGGCCACGTGACCGATGGGGCCAAGGCTCAGTTGGAGATCACCGTCACGGTGCGCACGGTGCCTTGGGACGAGGTGATGGTGGCCGTCGGGTTCGCCGATGGAATCACCGTGGTGGTGTTGTTCACCGTCAGCCGCCAGCGACCGGTCACCGCCACTGTGGCAGTGCCCAGGGTTGCCAACCCGGTTGGGGTGCTCACCCGGATGGTGACGACGTTGCCGGTGGTCACCGATGAGGTGCCCGCGAAGTCCCAGGTGAAGCGGTTGTTGGAGCGTGCCGACACCGTTGCCGTGGTCACCGTGAAGGTTTCTGCCGGTGGCCGTGGCGAGACTTGCACGGTGACCGTCGCCGGTGCCGTCGACTGGGCGCCGAAGCTGTCCCGGACGAAGTAGGTGAAGGTCGTGGTGAACGCCGTGGTGAAGTTGGCCGGTGGGGTGTATGTGATCACCGTACCGTTGCTGCTGACGCTGCCGCGACCGTTCGGTGGTTGCGTGAAGCTGGCGACCGCCAGCGGCACGTTGCCTTCCGGATCGGTGTCGTTGGCCAGCACACTGATCGGTATCGCCACGCCCAGGGTTGCGACGCTGTCGGCGACGGCCACCGGTGGCCGGTTAGGCGCCACGGTGATGGTCACGGTCGCCGGAGTGACCGAGGCCAGGCCTTTGATGTCTTGAGCTCTGTAGGTGAAGGTCGTGGTCATCGGCGCAGTGACTACGGGGGGCGGTGTGTAGACCACGGCGGTCGTGCCGCTCATCGCCACGGTGCCTTGCCCGGCGGCCGGTGAGGTCAGCGCGACGATGCTCAATGGCGTGTTGCCGTCCGGGTCGCTGTCGTTGGCCAGCAGGTTGAGGGTGATCGGCACTCCGAAGCTGGTGCTGCCGGTGTCGGCAACGGCCAGCGGCGCCTCGTTTTCACCGCTGTTCGGTTGTGTGCCGATCACCACCACAGGTTCGGTGTCGTTGCCGCCGGCGGCGGATTTGATCGTGACACTGGCCGGTGGCTGCGACAGATCGGCAACGCTCAGGCGTTGCAAGGTGCCGGTTTTCGTCAGCCGTCCGAAGCCTTGGGCGACCATGTCCGGCACCACGACTTCGTCTGACGAGGTGGCTTCGATCAGCAGGCTGTGATTACTCCAGTTGTAGCGTGCGGTCTGGATTTTCACGACGTCGGTGACTTTGCTCGACACCGCCGTTGGCCGGTTGGTGCCACTCGGGTCGGTCGCGGTGACCACGACCACCGGAGGAACCGTGCTGCCTGTCAAACGATGGCCGAAGAACTGACCGGTGTTGTTGCCAAGCATGGTGACCAGGCAGGGCGATTGCGGTGGTCCGGGAACCAGAGGCACGGTTTCACGGAAGCACAGGCTCGAACTGATGGCCGATTTGCCGAAGACTTCGACCCGGGTACTGCTCGTGCCCGGACCTGTCGGGAGGCGGCGGTAAGTGGCGCGGCCGATTTCCACAGGGGTTTGCGCACGGCTGTCGAGGACTTTGCCGGACACGGTAAAGAGGTTGGTCTGAATGGTCCCGGCCGGACCCTGGACACGCAGGAAGTTATTGTTGAACGGGCTGCCGGTGACCGCTTCGCTGAGGTTCGGATCACCCACGAATGTCTCGATGGCGCCGGTGTCCGGATTCACTTCGGTGTACGGCCCGTTGACGCTGCGCAGAAATGGCCCGACCTCCCCGTTGAGTGCCCCGGCGAAGTTGCCCGGTGCGCCGATGCCGATGTCGCGGGTGATGTTGATCGCCCGGCGGCCCGGTGTGGTGACGTTGACTGTTTCCACGCCGTACGGGTGAGTGATGGTGTAGGTGCCCGCGACAGGTATGTTTACCCGCATGCGAATCCGCGCGAAGCTGGCCTGATCGCCGTCGACAGGGTTTTCCGCAGCGAACGCCGCTTCAATCCCGGCCACGTAGGCATCCACGCCATAACCTCCAACATCGTTGATGCTGGTCTCGGCGAGGAACCAGAACGCTTCCGGTGGCCAGTTATCCGGGAACACCATCGGCAGGGTGTCGTCGAAAATGCCGGGCTCCGGATTCAGGATGCACATATAGGCGGGGGCGCCAGGAGCACCCGGTGCCCGCGTGCTGGTAGCCCGTGACTGGCACAGTTCCAGCGACAGCAAATTGCTGTCCTGATACCACATGGGGAATTTCCCCGTGGCGAAAGTGTAGGGGCCGGTATCGACGGCATTGAGTTGCGCGAACGCACTGCCGGACAGCGAAAGAGTCAGCCCGAGCGCCTTGAGCGCGAAGCGTGGCCACTTGTTCATGATGCCTCCTGATGCGGATCTGGGCATGAGAGCGTTCATTGCACGATGACCACTTCTTCGGTATCGCTGCCGCCATTGGATGACGTCACCTGAACCTTGGCCGGTGGAATCGGCGAGATGCCGGTCGACAGGGATTTCTCTGCGCCGCTGCCACTGAGGGCGCCGATGGCGACACCCGTGCCGGAGGTGGCGGTGAGAATCGGTGGCGATGTTTCATCGCTGGTCGAGGCCACTACCGTGATTTGCCCGCTGCTCAGGCTGTACTCGGCCCGTGAAATCACCACCAGGTCGGTCAGCGGCATGGATAAGGAGGTTGGCGTGCTGGTAGGGATGGCCAGATGGTTGTCGGCCGTCACCAGCAAGCTGCTCGGCAACGTCGGGTTGGTGGCTGACTGGGCGTACCAGTGGCCGGTGGTGTTGGCCTCGATCAGGTTCAACACCGGGGTGTTGCTGTCCAGGGTCACGGTGGCCGGTGGTGGCGGGGCCATGACGAAAACATCCTGGTGGGCCACCGGGGCGCTGGCGCCGGCTGTGCGCGAATAGGTGCTGCGTTCGGCAATGATCGGAGTGGGGCGAACGAGCGTCGATAATTTGCCGGAAATGGCCATCACCGTCGTGCGCAAGTCCAGTCCGTTAGGCCCTTCAATGCGGATGTAGTTGGTATTGAAAGGGCTGCCTGTGAAAGCCTCTTCCAGGTTCGGATCGCCCACGAACGTGTCGGTTGAACCGGTAACCGGGTTGGGCTCGACGTAAGGGCCGTTGAGGCTGCGCAGGAAGGGGCCGATGTCCGCTTTGAGCGCACCGTCGTAGGTTTTCGGCGAGCCGATGCCGATGTCCCGGGTCATGTTGATCGCGCGGCGCCCGGGGGTATCGACGTTGAAGACATCGACGCCGTAAGGGTGGGTGATGACATAGGTGCCTGCCGTGGGCACGTCGACCCGAATACGGATACGGCCAAAACTGACCTGGTCGCCTTCCAGCGGGTCGCCACCACTGAACGCGGCTTCAACGGCGCTGACATAGGTCAGGTCGATGCCCCGTGCGGCATCGACGATGGATCCGTCGCCGGTGAACCAGAACGCTTCGTCGGGGAAGTTGGTCGGGAAAACGATGGGTTGAGTGTCATCGAAAATGCCGGGATTCGGATTCAAAAGGCACATGTAGGACGGTGCGCCGGGCGCACTTGGAACCCTGGAGCTGACGGCCTTGGACAGGCACAAGTCGAGGGTTCGACCGTGGGTGTCCTGATACCAGGAAGCGAAGTTACCGTTGGCGGGAACATAGGGGCCGGGGTCGACAGCAAACAGCGCAGCCTGGGCGACGCCTTGGGCCAGAGCGGACACGACCAGGGCGATCGTGGTTTTGGACAGTAAAGGGTGCATGAGTATTCCCTCTATCAGAGACCTGCCCCTTGGGGGGGTGGGTCAGTTG
>NZ_JAGYGF010000068.1:0-30961 GCF_019947305.1 Pseudomonas sp. BF-RE-21
CCCCCTCGAGAGGCCGAGTGGAGGTTCTGCGTAGTGGGCAACCCGGCATGGATGCCGGGTTAGCCGCCCCCGGCCAGGGATGGCCGATGGCGGCGGGCCCACGGAGCAGGACCGGAGCGAGGGCATGGCGAGCATTAGCGAGCCACCGAACGAAAGGGGCAAGAGCCCTTTGGTTACTTTGGGGCTTTTCCAAAGTGACTCGCCGTAAGGGCGAAACCAATACCAGCCATCACAAAAAAAACGGATATACCCCCAACCTAACCCCCAACCAAGCGCAAAGCCAAAGCCTTGGCCTGACTAGCCACGTCAGTCACCGCCGTACTCTCCCACCACATCCCCCGCAACGGCGGCCCCATGGCAAACAGTCGACTCGCAACCTGCCCATCACCACCCAGCACCGCGCCATCAACCGCCGCCGCAATCCCCAGCGCCAACGGCCCCGGCCGCACCAACCCACGGGCCAACAGCTGCTGCGGCAACGGTCGCGCCACCCGTCGCCAGTCATACTCGATGCCACTGGAATTGATCAACGCCGCGCCACTGACGACAACCGTTTGCGCTTCACCACGTCGACGAATACGGATACTGACACCACCCGAAGCCGGCGCCAGCCCTTTGAACGAAGCCGCCTGAATCCGCAACCGCCCTTCCCCGTGCAATCGCGCCACCAACTCGGCACTCAACGGCGGCGACCGGTGATGATGACTTTCCCACCACGGCCGCACATGCCGCACAAACTGCCGACGCTGCCCATCCGTCGCCTGACTCCACAACCGACCGATATGCGCCCGCACCGTATCCAGTGGCGCCTGCCAGTCGACACCATGCGCAATGGCATCCCGGCAATGCCGACGCAGTTCTCGCACCAACTGTCGCGGCGTACGAATGCTGTGATCTTCGGCAAGAAAATCCACCCACGCCGGTGGTTGTCGACGCACGTGCGGCAGCAAGCCATGCCGGGAAAACACTTCGATCGGCCCGCGATGCCCGGCCTGTTCCAGCGACACCACGGCATCGACCATGGTCAGGCCCGAACCGATGATCAACACTGTCGATTGCGGATCCAGCTCACGCATCGCGGCAACATCCCAGGGATCAAGCGCCGCAGCGTTCAAGCCACTGGACTCGGTCTGTGGCGTGCGCGCAGCCGGAAACATCCCGGTCGCCAGCACCGCATAAGCACCCTGCAACCGCTGGCCGTCACTCAAGCTCAACCGCACCGAATCATCCAGCGCCTGCAAGTCCACCACCTCGGCCCGCACATGCTCGACCGTCGAGCCATTCAACGCGCCCAACGCTTGCGCTTCGGCCAACCGTTGCTGCACGTACAACCCGAAAATCCCCCGGGGCGGAAACAGTTCGCTGACCGGCACATGCTGCTCATCGGACTCCGGCCAGCCACCGCCGGCGATGTACTCGGTCAACCATTGCGTCAGGTCGTCGGCGTTGTCCGGGTCGACGCTCATGCGCGCCGCGTTGCCGTTGAGCGTATGGCCCAACTCGACCGCGCTGTAGGCCTCGCCCCGTCCAAGTTCTGCCCGGGGTTCGATCACCAGCAACGAACGTCTGCCGGGCAGGCGCAACAACTGCGCCGCCAGCATCGCGCCGCTGAGGCCACCGCCGACGATCAGGATGTCCGCATGGCGGATGGCGTCGGTCGCCTGTCCGCGTTGGGTTTCAGTCATGGCGTTCTCACTGCTCAGTGTTTACCTAGATAAAAGTCATGCAGATCGCCCCGCGCCAACAGCGCCTCGCTGCTGCCGGACAACACCACCCGGCCGGTGTCGAGGACATAGGCCTGTGAAGCGTACTTGAGCGCCACATTAATGTTTTGCTCGGCAATCAGAAAGCTCACCTGCTCGTCGCGATTGAGCTGGGCGACGATCTCGAAAATCTCCTGGACGATAATAGGCGCCAAACCCATGGAAGGTTCATCAAGCAGTACCAAAGTAGGACGTGTCATCAACGCCCGGCCGATAGCGACCATCTGCTGCTCGCCACCGGACGTCAGTCCGGCCTGGGTCTTGCGCTTGGTTTTCAGGCGCGGGAACCAGGCGTAAATCCGCTCTAGGTCCCGGGCCAGCTCCTGGCGGTTCAAGCCGCGCACGAAGCCGCCACTGCGCAAATTGTCTTCGACCGTCAACTGCGGGAACACGTGGCGACCTTCCAGCACGTGCACCATTCCTTGGCGCACCCGCAGACTGGGATCGACACCCGCCGTATCGCGGCCGAGAAACTCGATCGTGCCGCGACTGACTTGCGCCCGCTCGGCCCGCACCAGTCCGGAAATCGCCTTCAGCGTGGTGCTTTTACCGGCGCCGTTGGCACCCAGCAACGCGACGATGCCGCCATTGGGCACCGTCAGCGAAACCCCGGCCACGGCCAGGATCGCGCCGTCGTAGATCACCTCGATGTCGTTGACTCGCAACAGGTCGTTGGCGGCAATGTCGCTGGCGGCTTGGCTCATGGTTTATTCATCCCCGGTGCAAGTGCGTGGCGTCAGGTTTTTTTCCTTGGCGAACGCGGCGGATTTTTCATCGATCAAAGGTCGCAACAAGGCGCGGTCGGCGGCGATCCACTCGCTGATCAGCGTCCAGTTCGCGCCGTCCCACTGCTGAACCCGCGCCGAACCGCCGCCTTCGTGATCCTTGCAGGACAATTTGAGGTTTTGCATCAGGCCGAAATAACCCATGTCCTTGAGCCGCGCATCGTCGATGTTCAGGTGTTCCAGCCCCCAGCGACCTTCTTCGCCGTTCAACGGACGCTTGCCGAATTTGCCTTGCGCAGTACGGATCGCTTCCACCATGACAGCGGCATTCACCAGCCCGGAGTTGTAGTAGACGCTGCCGAAATTTTTCAGGTCCTTGAGGTCGCTCTTGCCCTTGTCGAGGATGAATTGCTTGAGGCGTTTGTGGATCTCGAAATCAGCGCCAGCGGGGTATGGCGTCAGCGCCAGATAACCCTTCGCGGCGGCGCCTGCGGGCAAGACGTCTTCGCTGGAACTGGCCCAGATGTCGCCGACGATGTGGTCCACCGGGAAGCCGAAACGCGCGGCGGTTTTCACGGCGACCGGCGTCGACACGCCCCAGGTGCGCAGGAACACCCAGTCCGGGTTGACCTGGCGAATCTGCCGCCATTGCGCCGACTGCTCGTTACCCGGATCGGCCACCGGAATCTGGATGTTCTCGAAGCCGTATTTCTCCGCCAACAGTTTCAGCGGGCCGAGGGTTTCCCGGCCATAAGCGGAGTCGTGATAGACCGTGGCAATCTTCTTGCCCTTGAGTTTGTCGAAACCGCCCTCGCGCTGAGCGATGTAATTGATCAGGCTCGATGCCTCGCTGTAGAAGGTCAGCATCACCGGGAAGTTGTACGGGAACACCGTGCCGTCGGTGGCTTCGGTACGGCCGTAGCCGAGGGTAATCAGCGGGATCTTGTCGACTTCCGCGCGCTCGCTCAACGCATAGGCTGCCGGCGCTCCGTTGGGTGAGTAGATCGCCACCGGCGCGCCATCCAGGCCTTTCTTGAAGCGCTCATAGCACTCGATGCCCTTCTCCGCCGTCCACTCGGTTTCGCATTCCTGCCATACCAATTTGACGCCGTTGATTCCGCCTTCCACATCGTTGATGTAGTTCAGGTAATCGAGCATCCCGGCCCACACCTGCACGCCGCTGGAGGCGTACGCGCCGACGCGGTAGGTGGCCAACGGGAAGAATTGCTGGTCCGCCGAGGCCTGGACCACCGGCACTGCACTGCTGAAAACGGCCAGCGTCAAAGCGGCGCCGACCAACGAACGTTTCAAGGATGCACGCATGTTGTCTCTCTATCTAATAATGGAAAGGATTCAGAAGCGCAGCGGCCAGTGACTCAGCCGTTCACGAAGGTTGCCCAGCAGGCGGATCAGGCCTTCCGGTTCCTTGATCAGGAACAGGATGATCAGCACGCCGAAGATGATTTTTTGCAGGTTCTGCAACTGCCCGGCGTCCACCGAACCACCGAACAAGGCTTGCCCGGCGTGGCTGAGCAGGATCGGCAACAGGCTGATGAACGCGGCGCCGACAAAGTTCCCGGCGATGCTGCCCATGCCGCCGATAATGATGATGAACAGGATCTGGAACGACCGGTTGATATCGAAACTGCTGGCGCTGGCAGTGCCCAGGTAGGCGAAGGCCCACAGCGCCCCGGCGATGCCGAGGTAGAACGAACTGACGGCGAACGCCAGGTGTTTGTAGCGCACCACCGGAATGCCGATTACCGCTGCGGCGGTGTCCATGTCGCGGATCGCCATCCAGTTGCGGCCGATCTGGCTTTTCACCAGGTTCACCGCCACCCAGGTCAGCAACAATACGGTGGTCAGGGTCAGCAGATAGCGACCGAGCGGAGTGTTCAGGTCGTGGCCGAACAGCGCCAGTTTCGGTGCGGAAATGGTCCCGGACGATCCGTAGTTGTAGAACCAGGGGAATTTGACGAACAGCCACTCCAGGAAAAACTGCGCCGCCAGCGTGGTGACCATCAGGTAAAAGCCTTTGATCCGCGAACTCGGCAGGCCGAAAACAAAACCCACCACCGCGCTGATCAACCCGCCGCCGAGCAACGCGACGGGCAAGCCCAGTTCAGGCAAACGCAGCAAAAACCCATACGTGGCAAACGCCCCGACCGCCATGAACCCGGCTGCGCCGACCGAGGTCTGGCCGGTGTATCCGGTGAGCAGATTCAGGCCGAGGCCGGCCAGGGACAGCACCAGAAACGGGATCAGGATTGCGTTCAACCAATAGTCGTTGCCGGTCAGCGGCACGACCACGAAGGCGATCAACAACAAAGCGAGCAATCCGAACGGTATACGACGCTGGATCAACACCGACGGCGCGGTTTCGCGGGCAAGGGAAATGGTCATGTGTTCAGACTCGCTCGATGGCGCGCTCGCCGAACAGGCCGGCGGGACGGATGTACAGGAAGGCCAAAGCCAGGACATAGGCGAACCACGGGGTGATGCCGCCGCCGATCAGCGGACCGACGTAGACCTCGGCGAGGTTCTCCGCCGCGCCGACAATCAGCCCGCCGACAATCGCCCCGCCAATCGAAGTGAAGCCGCCGATGATCAAGACCGGCAGAGCCTTGAGCACCACCAGCGACAAGGAAAACTGCACGCCTTGGCGTGCGCCCCAGAGCAAACCCGCGACTAATCCGACAATGCCCGCGACGGCCCAGACGATCTGCCAGATCCGGTTTAGGTTGATGCCAATCGACAACGCGGCGGTGGTGTCATCCGCCACCGCCCGCAACGACACGCCGATGCGGGTCTTGTTGAACAGCAACGCCAGCACCGTCACCAGGACGATGGCGGCAGCGGCGGCGATCAGGTCGAACTGGCTGACCATCATCCCGCCGATGAACACCGGCACGTCGTCTATCCCTAAGTCCAGCGCCCGCACTTGCGAGCCCATCAAGCCTTGTGCCAGGCCTTCGATGATGAAGGACAGCCCAAGCGTGGCCATGAACAAGGTGATCTGCGAGCGGTTGACCAGTGGCCGCAGCACCAGCCGTTCGATCAGCAACGCGCCAATGATCATCACCACCACGGTCAGCAACAGCGCCAGGGCAAACGGCACGCCCTGATCGTGCAGGCTGACGAAGGTCAGCGCGGCGAACAACAGCATCGCGCCCTGGGCAAAATTGAACACGCCGCTGGCCTTGTAGATCAGCACGAAGCCGATGGCGACCAGCGAATACATGGTCCCGGCGAGCAAGCCGCCGAGCAGGGTTTCGAAGAAGAACGTCATCAGTGCACCACTCCCAGATACGCCGCGATCACTTCGGGATCGGCCTGCACTTCGGCCGGCGTGCCGTCGCCGACCTTGCGCCCGTAATCGAGGACCACGACGTGGTCGGACAGGCCCATGACCACGCTCATGTCGTGCTCGATCAACACCACCGTGGTGCCGAGGTCGCGGTTGATGTCGGCGATGAAACGGGCCATTTCCTGTTTCTCTTCGGCGTTCATCCCGGCCATCGGCTCATCCAGCAGCAACAGGCGCGGGCCGGCGATCAAGGCACGGCCGAGCTCTACGCGTTTTTGCAGGCCGTAGGACAGATTGCCCACCGGCACATCGCGATGCGCCTGCAGCTCAAGGAGTTCGAGAATGCCCTGGGCTTGTTGGCGGAAGGCTTCGGCCTCGCGGCGTGCTCGCGGCAGGTTGAGTGCCTGTTCGATGAAGCTGCTGCGCAAGTGCCGCGACAGGCCGGTGAGGATGTTGTCGATCACGCTCATTTTCTTGAACAACGCGTTGTTCTGGAACGTGCGGCCAATGCCTCGGCGCGCAGCGGTCAACGGGTCGATGCGTTTGAACGGCTGTTGCTCGAAGACAATCGAACCGGCGTCGAAGCGGTACACGCCGTTCAGCACGTTGAGCAGCGAACTCTTGCCCGCGCCGTTGGGGCCGATCAGCGCGCAGATCTCGCCGCGACGCACGTCGAAGGACAGCTCGTTGATCGCTTTCACGCCTTTGAAGGACAGGGAAA
This sequence comes from Pseudomonas sp. BF-RE-21, assembly GCF_019947305.1. NCBI lineage: Bacteria > Pseudomonadati > Pseudomonadota > Gammaproteobacteria > Pseudomonadales > Pseudomonadaceae > Pseudomonas > Pseudomonas sp. BF-RE-21. The sequence continues at coordinate 6,517 of NZ_JAGYGF010000068.1, forward strand.
TGCCGCTGACTTGCAGGATGGAATCGGTCGAAGTCATGCGATGTCCCGTTTGAATTCAGTGAGCCAGGTTGGCGCGGCTTTCACCTCAGGCGTGCGCGTGGCCTGCCAGATGTAATGCAGGTTGTGAAAACCGAGCAGTCGCCGAACGCGGTTCTTGATCAGGCGTTGCAGGCCTTTTTCCGGGTGAGCGATGGCCCACTCGCAAAGACGTCGACGCCAGGTGCCTTGCGCGGCGAGGCGACTGTCGATTTCCTCGGCCAGCAGTTGCAGGCGTTCGGCCGACAACAACAGCCCCGAAGGCGCCACCTCACGACGGTCGCGACTGGCACTGCCGGGGCTTTCCGGGAAAGCCAGGGAGTGGCCGCTGTTCAGCCATTGCTCAAGCAACACCGTCAGGCCGGCTTGCCATTGCGTGCCCTCTTCGCTCCACAGTTGCGCGTTCTGGCGCCAACGGTTGAGGCGCTGCGCAGTGTCGACCGGGCCAAGCAGGTCGTTGAAGTTGAGCAGCGTTTGGCCCTGATTGAGCCACAGTTGCCGGGTCTGCCGGCCTTGAACGAAGGCGTGCGTGGGCCCGCTGCGCCAGAGGGTTTTGTGCAGGGACTCGGGGTCGAGGTTGTCCGGCAGGGTCAGCAACTGCCCGCCGATGTGTTGTGCGGCCAGGGCCAGCAGCAACAGATTCGGTTCGAACGCGCCGCTGAGGGCCAACCGCGAATCTTCGGTAAAACCTTGTTGGCGCAAGCCGTCGGCCAAGCGTTCGACATCGCGCAGGGCATCGATCCAGCGCCAGACAAACCACTGGCCATGGCGCTTGTGACGCAGCGCCGGCTGCAACGGACTGACCTGCGCCCAGTGACGCAATTGCTCCAGCGCCGTGGGCAGCTCGACCCGCCACTCGGCGGTGTCCGCAAAGGGCGGACGTTTGAGTTCATGCACGCTCATGGGTTGACCTCCTGTTCATGGGCAAAAGCGTGCGGTGGTCCGCTGGGCCAAAATCTCTAAATCACCACCATCCCCTGTAGGAGCCGGCTCGCCGGCGATAGCGGCGTGACAGCCGACATCAATGCAGGATGTACCGGCCCCTTCGCGGGCAAGCCCGCTCCCACAGGGTTTTGTGTTGTCTGCAAATATCATCCACAACACGAATCCTGTAGGAGCCGGCTTGCTGGCGATGGCGGCGTGACAGCCGACATCAATGCTGGATGTACCGGCCCCTTCGCGGGCAAGCCACGCTCCTACAGGTTTCGTGTCGCCAGTGATATTTGTGCATGACACAAAACCCTGTAGGAGCCGGCTTGCTGGCGATGGCGGCGTGACAGCCGACATCAATGCTGGATGTGCCGGCCCCTTCGCGAGCAGGCTCGCTCCCACAGGTTTCGTGCCGCCAGTGATATTTGTGCATGACACAAAACCCTGTAGGAGCCGGCTTGCTGCGGGCGGCGTTCCGACGATAGCGTCTAGGCAGACACCACTTTCTTCCCCTGCTGTCGCAACCCCGCCAAATCCCGATACCCCGCGCCCGGATGTATCTCCGGCAACCGCGCGCCCTCCCCGAACAACTTCTCGCGCAAGGTCCCCGGTGCGTACTCGGTCTTGTAGACCCCACGCTTCTGCAACTCCGGCACCAGCAGTTCCACGGCGTCGATAAAGGTTTCGTGCGTCAGCGCATAGGCCAGGTTGAAGCCGTCCACATCGGTCTCTTCAACCCACTCCTGCAAAAGATCGGCAACCGTCTCGGGGCTGCCGACAAACAGCGGACCAAACCCGCCAATCCCGACCCAGTCGGCCAGTTCATTCGGCGTCCAGACCTTGTTCGGATCGGCCGTGGAGAACGCTTCCACCGCCGATTGAATGGCGTTGGTGTGCACATGCTTGAGCGGTTCATCCGGTTTGAACTGACTGAAATCGATCCCGGTCCAGCCCGAAATCAATGCCATCGCACCTTCATAGCTGACCCAGGTTTTGTATTCCTCGAACTTGGCTTTAGCCTTGGCATCGGTCTCACCGAGGATCACCGTTTGCAGGTTGAAGATCAGGATCTTCGACGGATCACGCCCAGCCTCGGCGGCGCGACGACGAATGTCGGCCACGGTCTTTTTCAGCAGCACTTTCGACGGCGCTGCCACAAACACGCATTCGGCATGTTCAGCGGCGAACTGCTTGCCGCGACTCGATGCCCCGGCCTGGTACAACACGGGCGTGCGTTGCGGTGACGGTTCGCAGAGGTGAATGCCCGGCACCTGGAAGTGTTTGCCGACGTGCTGGATTTCGTGGATTTTGCTCGGATCACTGAAAATCCGACGCTCGCGATCGCGCAGGATCGCGCCCTCTTCCCAACTGCCTTCCCAGAGTTTGTAGCAAACCTCCAGGTACTCTTCGGCGAAGTCGTAGCGGGCGTCGTGTTCAGTCTGGTTTTTCTGCCCGAGGTTCTTCGCACCGCTTTCCAGATACGAGGTGACGATGTTCCAGCCGGCGCGGCCCTTGGTCAGGTGATCGAGGGTCGACAGGCGTCGGGCGAACGGATACGGGTGCTCAAACGACAGCGACGCAGTCAGGCCGAAACCCAGATGTTCGGTGACCAGCGCCATCGGCGGAATCAGTTGCAGCGGATCGTTGACCGGCACCTGCGCCGCCTGACGGATCGCCGCATCACCGTTGCCGTTGTAGACGTCGTAGATGCCAAGCACGTCGGCGATGAACAACCCGTCGAACTTGCCGCGCTCGAGGATTTTCGCCAGATCGGTCCAGTATTCGAGGTCTTTGTACTGCCACGAACGGTCCCGTGGGTGCGCCCATAAACCGGGCGACTGGTGACCGACGCAGTTCATGTCGAAAGCGTTGAGGCGGATTTCACGAGGCATCAGGCAATACTCCTGAAAACCGCGCTGATGAAATAAGGATAAAGCCGGGGGGTGGCAGAGGTAATCGACATGATATTAAGGCTCCAGATGGATATAGGAGTCTTAATGCACAAGTCAGGCCAATAGAGATGAGGCGCGTGGTTTCGATACTTTGAGAAGTATCGACGTGAGATATTGATCTATTCAACAACACAAACTGTTTTAGTACTGTTTGTGGGGCAACACCTATAATTAGAAGTGCTCAAATCTTCAGCGAAAAAAAGAGCACTCATTGTTATGGCTTTTAGAATCTCAATAAGGAATAAGTGGCATCACCGCACCTTCAGACTCAGTTCTTCCAGACTCTGTCCTGCGGGTGCAAACGAAAATGACGGGGTTGGGGAGGCCCTGAGTGTTCCATGCAAGCTGAGCGCTAAGCCCTTCACCATCTCTCAGAGCTATTTTGTGGGCAAAAGTAATGAGCGCGCTGTCTTTAACGTATTGCAAATAAATTTCATTTCCAGACCTAATCTCGCTGTTAAAAGATTCAGTCGTGGTAGCCACGTAGACCTTCTCTTCCCGCAAGGCCACTACTTTAGGTGCATCCAGATATCCCGCCATTTCGCAATCCTCTTAAAATCATCAACAATGGTTTCCCACAGCTCTTGGCTGAAGTTCTCCGCTGTTCAGCGCACCCATTGCACTGGATCATGATTTAAGGCCCACGACAAATAACTGTCTACTGTCAAAAGTAACAGGCATGCAGGGATATTGGACGGACGGTAATTTGCAGTCAGATCAAAATGCGGTGCAAAAACTTCAACGCGACAACGCCTGTCGTTGCGACAGGCGTGAGGTCGATAAGCAGCAGAAAACTGCTGAACTCATCAGGGGTCATCCGTGAATTAGGCAAACTTCGCCGGATGTATGCCATTCAGTCGAAAATTGCCAATAAGGTGAAGCTTCCAGCGCAACGGATCCTGCAGCGATCCAGGCAACACAGTGCGTTGCCCAGTCAGTTCGAATTCAGCACTGCTGACCGCACTCAGCGCCTCTGCACTGGCAAGGTGAGACTCGGCAATGGCGACGCTGACCTCAGTGGCATCTTCATGGCTATTCAAAAACTCCTCCGCACGCTCTAGCAGCGCGGCGGCAACTTCGATGCGGATGTGCACATCGCCGAAGCGACTGATGACAAACGGATCGTCCGTGTTTTTGCTCTGCTGACGAACGAAGCGCAGGGTCGCATCGAGCAAGCTGCGCGCGTTGTGCAAGTCGTGCTGACTTTTGGCCAGGGGTTGCCCGGCAACAATCGGTTGGGTCAAGGCATTCATGGTGGACTCCTCAGTTCCAGGCGTGGCGCGCAGGCTTGACGCCGTTGAGCAGGTAGTTGCCGATCAGGTGGTATTTCCAGCGTGCCGGGTCGTGCAGCGTATGCGTGCGGGCGTTGCGCCAGTGGCGGTCAAGGTTGTGCTTGCCGAGCACCGAGCGGGTCCCGGCCAGCTCGAAAAGTTTGCTGCTGGCGAGCAGCGCGATTTCGGCAGACAGGACTTTGGCCTGGGCGACCACCACCGAGGCGTGGGCCACCGTGTCTTCATTGGGATTGAGCAACGCCGCGTCGATGGCTTGCCCGGCTTTCTTGAGGATCGCTTCGGTGCCGTGGACCCGCCATTCGAGATCGCCGATGGCGGCGATGCTGAACGGGTCCTGCCAACCGTGATCCTGTCCGCTGTCGATCCATGGCCGGGATTCACGGGCATAGCGCTTGGTTTCTTCCAGCGCGCCGACGGCGATGCCGGTGTCCACTGCGGCTTGAATGATCTGTGAAATCGGGCCGTCCGCAGTGGGTTCGTCAAACGCTTTGTGAGCCGGGATCACCGCGTTCAACGGCACCTTAACCGCATTCAACGTGACGCCGCCGCTGGCGGTGGTGCGCTGGCCAAAACCGTCCCAACTGTCGATCACGGTCAGGCCGGGATTGTCGCGCTCGATGAACGCGATGAACGCCTGGTTCTGCTCGTTGACCGCCACCGCCGGGACGATGTGCGCAAACAGCGCGCCGGTGCAGTAGAACTTCTCGCCGTCGATCTGCGCGGAGTCTTTGTCGAAACGAATGCGGGTTTCGAAGGTCCCGGCGTTTTTGCTTTTGGACTCGGAGAAAGCGTTGCCGAAGCGGTAACCCTGCAAGACTTTGCCGAAGTAGTAACGCTTCTGCTCTTCGCTGGCGGTTTGCAGCAGGATGTCGAGCACGCCGAGGTGGTTTTGCGGGATCTGGCCGAGGGAAGAGTCGGCGGCGGAAATGATCTTGATCACTTCGGCGACGGTCACGTAGGAAACGCCGGCGCCACCGTATGCCTTGGGAACGGTGATGCCCCAGAGGCCGCTGGCTGAAAACTCGTCGAGTTCGGCGACCGGCAAGCGGCGCTCGCGATCACGTACGCTGGCCTCGACGGCGAAGCGTGCAGCGAGTTTGTGAGCGACGGCGATTGCCTCGGCATCCGAATGGATGACGTGGACGGTGCGAGGGGGTTGGGCTGAGATTGTCATTACGCGACTCCAGCGTCAGGTGAATACCCAAACACCTCTACAGAAGTCGTGCCAATATTTTGAATCCTTATTAATCAGTACGTTACCGACAAAACTTAAATGACTTAACTAAATGAAGCGAGACAATCTGTGGATTTACTGTTGCTCGACAAACACTTCTGACAGCAAAACGCTCGCCCCTTTCATAGAGGTCGAGCGCTTTGTTATTCCACTCAATCAAGAACGCAAGATCTCGTAATTTATTGAATCAGAGAGGTCTCCGGTCGCGTCATGCCAGATGATGTATTTGAACTGTTTGTTCGGCCCTACATGATCAAGCAAAGTACTTCTTGGTACTTTTACTTGATAATAGCCATCGGTCGGCACGCCGAGCTTCAGCAGATACTCCTGACGCTCAATAAACACGCTGACATCTTTACGGGGAAAATTATTGTCGGGCTCAGGAATGAGGGCCGTAGCGCCATCCGCCGGAACATCTGTAAGTTTAATCACCCCACCTACAGCTTCTTTCATTTGGAGCGCTGGTAATAAAGCCATTTATCCAACTCCGTTCAGTGGACGGTCGGGCAAACCCTACCCGGCAGTCAGGGCAAGTCACGAGTACAACGTACTGAACGATATTTAAAGAACAATCACTCCGCCCGCCTACTGTCATAAATAACAGGTAGCGCATCATTTCAGATGAGCGGTATCCGAAATCAGATCACCACATTTCGCACAAATCGCGTCGCCACTTCCCCATCGTTGCGATAGGAATGAGGCTGGTTGCTGGCGAACATGAAAAACTCCCCCGCGCCGATGTTATGTGGCGTGTCGCGCACCATCAGCGTCAGGCAACCTTCGAACACGTAGATCTGTTCGCTCCAACCCTCTGCATCCGGTTGCGACGGATAAATCTCCCCCGGTTGCAGGCACCATTCCCACTGTTCCACTTCACGGGTGGCGGTGGCTTTGGACAGCAAAACGGCTTTGCTGCCCGGAATCACTCCGGCCCAGGCCACTTCGTTGATGCGGCTCGGGTCGCGGGCGTCCGGTGCCTGGATCAGGTCGCTGAAGGCCACATCCAGCGCTTCGGCCACGCGGTCGAGGGTGGTCAGGCTGACGTTCTTCTCGCCGGCCTCGATGGCCACCAGCATCCGGCGGCTGACCCCGGACTTCTCGGCGAGCGCGGTCTGGCTCATTTCGGCGGCGTGGCGCAGACGCCGAACGTTCAGGCTGACGTGCTGAAGGACCGAAGCCCGCTGCGTTGAATCTTTGTGCACTATATTGCTCACTTGTCGGAGTTGGGCAGTATACTGCGCAACATTCGGCGCATTGTGCGTCGCCCTCAGGTAGCGCGCAAGGTCATGACGTCGTTGAATTCCTCCCCGGCTTCTTCCCGCAAATTCAGCAAGGCCGAGTGCGTGCTGGTGTTGATCACCATGGTCTGGGGCGGGACCTTCTTGCTGGTGCAGCACGCGATGACCGTCAGCGGCCCGATGTTCTTCGTCGGCCTGCGCTTTGCCGCCGCCGCGTGCATCGTCGCCCTGTTCTCCTGGCGTCATCTGCGGGAAATGACCCTGCTCGAACTCAAGGCCGGCGCCTTTATCGGCGTGGCGATCATGCTCGGTTACGGTTTGCAGACTGTCGGGTTGCAGAGCATTCCTAGCAGTCAATCGGCCTTTATTACCGCGCTGTACGTACCCTTCGTGCCGTTGCTGCAATGGCTGGTGCTGGGGCGGCGTCCGGGGTTGATGCCGAGCATCGGGATCATGCTGGCGTTTACCGGGTTGATGTTGCTGTCAGGGCCGGCGGGTGCATCGTTCAATTTCAGTCCGGGTGAAATCGCCACACTGATCAGCGCCATCGCGATTGCCGCGGAGATCATTCTGATCAGCACCTACGCCGGCCAGGTCGATGTGCGCCGGGTGACGGTGGTGCAATTGGCGACCACTTCGGTGTTGTCGTTCTTGCTGGTGGTGCCGACTCAGGAAGTCATTCCTGACTTTTCATGGTTTTTGCTGTGCAGCGCGCTGGGCCTCGGTGCGGCGAGTGCGGCGATTCAGGTGGCGATGAACTGGGCGCAGAAGAGCGTTTCTCCGACGCGGGCGACGTTGATCTATGCCGGTGAACCGGTGTGGGCCGGGATCGTTGGGCGAATCGCCGGGGAGCGGTTGCCGGCGATTGCGTTGGTGGGCGCGGGGTTGATTGTGGCGGCAGTGATTGTGAGTGAGTTGAAGACCAAGGGTAAGGCTGCTGCGGTTGAGGAAGAGTTGGAGCGCGAAACTCAGGGGTAAGCCTCAAGATTTGAAGCGCCTGATAAATCGTCTTCACCCCTTGCGACCACGTCGACCTTCACCGCTTTGCCGTACAACCCGACATCCCGCTGCTCGACGCTGCGGAACATGCCAAACATATGATCGGCACCGCGCTCACGGGGACAGGCCTCTATTGACGGCATGCACGCCGCTCAAGCGGGAGGTGACACATGAACCTGCACATACCGAAGACCAACAATGATTGCGATATTCCGGTGTTGCTGGTCGCCATGTACACATCCCTCCTGTAGGAGCCGGCTTGCTGCGGGCAGCGTTCCGATGATAGTGGTGGGTCAATCAACGCATCTGTTGCCTGAAAGGACGCCATCGTCGGAACGCCGCCCGCAGCAAGCCGGCTCCTACAGTTGATCGTATTTATCCAAACGCATATGCATTTCCCTTGTAGGAGCTGGCTTGCCGGCGATGGACGTCAACGATAACGCGGACAATCTGAATGAACGCGGTGTCCAGACGATTTTCGCCGGCAAGCCGGCTCCTACAGGGATCTGCGTACGCTTTTGATTCCCACCACTCATCAGGCCGAGCGTTAGCTCGCCTTCAGCTTTTGATCTGAGCGCCCCCTCGAGAGGCCGAGTGGAGGTTCTGCGTAGTGGGCAACCCGGCATGGATGCCGGGTTAGCCGCCCCCGGCCATGGATGGCCGATGGCGGCGGGCCCACGGAGCAGGACCGGAGCGAGGGCATGCCGAGCATTAGCGAGGCACCGAACGAAAGGGGCAAAAGCCCTTGGTTACTTGGGGCTCTTCCAAGTGACTCGCCGTAAGGGCGAAACCATAAGTGGCCGTCACCGCAGCAATGGATATGTACACCATCAAAGAAACACGCTGGCCATTAGGACGCCATCGTCGGAACGCCGCCCGCAGCAAGCCGGCTCCTACAAGGGATCGGATGTATCCGCAAAACCTCGCCTTAACCTGTGGGAGCAAGCCGGCTCACAAAGGGTCCAGCCCCGCTGAACACAGCCCTCTGAAACAATGTGAATCAGGCATTTTCCGTCTACCTTGTAGGATTCTGCCACAGCTTGCCGTTTGGTGATCCGGGGACTGGCACGTATGATGCTTCACAAACTTCCGCAGATTAGAAGCCTATGTCCCTGATAGTTCTACTGCTTCTGCCCTTTGTCGGCAGCTGTCTGGCAGCCGTGCTGCCGCACAACGCGCGTAACACTGAATCTTTGTTGGCTGGCGTCGTTGCCCTCATAGGCACCGTCCAGGTTGCACTCCTGTACCCGCAGATCGCCCATGGTGGCGTCATTCGTGAAGAGTTTTTCTGGCTACCCAGCCTCGGCCTGAACTTCGTTCTGCGCATGGACGGGTTTGCCTGGCTGTTCTCGATGCTGGTGCTGGGCATCGGCACGCTGGTGTCGTTGTATGCCCGCTATTACATGTCGCCGGATGACCCGGTGCCGCGGTTCTTCGCGTTTTTCCTGGCGTTCATGGGCGCCATGCTCGGCCTGGTGATTTCCGGCAACCTGATCCAGATCGTGTTTTTCTGGGAGCTGACCAGCCTCTTTTCATTCCTGTTGATCGGCTATTGGCACCACCGCGCCGATGCGCGACGCGGCGCTTACATGGCGCTGATGGTCACCGGCGCGGGCGGTTTGTGCCTGCTGGCGGGGGTCATGCTGCTTGGCCATGTGGTCGGCAGCTATGACCTGGATAAGGTCCTGGCCGCCGGCGATCTGATTCGCGCACATGCCCTCTACCCTCTTCTGCTTCCCCTGATTCTGATCGGCGCCCTGAGTAAAAGCGCGCAATTCCCCTTCCACTTCTGGCTGCCCCACGCGATGGCGGCACCGACACCGGTCTCTGCGTATTTGCACTCGGCGACCATGGTCAAGGCTGGGGTGTTTCTGCTGGCGCGGCTGTGGCCGTCGTTGTCCGGCAGTGAGGAATGGTTCTACATCGTCAGCGGCGCCGGTGCCTGCACCCTGTTACTCGGCGCGTACTGCGCGATGTTCCAGAACGACCTCAAAGGCCTGCTCGCGTACTCGACCATCAGCCACCTCGGCCTGATCACCCTGCTGCTGGGCCTGAACAGTCCGCTGGCTGCCGTGGCCGCCGTGTTTCACATCCTCAACCACGCCACCTTCAAGGCATCGCTGTTCATGGCCGCCGGGATCATCGACCACGAAAGCGGCACACGCGACATTCGCAAACTCAGCGGCCTGATCAAACTGATTCCGTTCACCGCGACGTTGGCCATGGTCGCCAGTGCCTCGATGGCGGGCGTGCCGTTGCTCAACGGTTTCCTGTCGAAAGAGATGTTCTTCGCCGAAACCGTGTTCATCAACGCGACCGCCTGGATCGAGTTGACCCTGCCCATCGTCGCGACCATCGCCGGCACGTTCAGCGTCGCCTATTCGCTGCGCTTCACGGTTGATGTGTTCTTCGGCCCGACCGCCACCGACCTGCCGCACACCCCGCACGAACCGCCACGCTGGATGCGTGCACCGGTGGAATTGCTGGTGTTCACCTGCCTGATCGTGGGGATTTTCCCGGCGCAAGTGGTCGGGTCATTACTGGCTGCCGCTGCCCTGCCCGTCGTCGGCGGCACCCTGCCTGAATACAGCCTGGCGATCTGGCACGGCTGGAACGCGCCGATGATCATGAGCCTGATCGCCATGTCCGGCGGCATCGTGCTCTACCTGCTGCTGCGCAACCAGTTCAAGCACGGGCGTTTCAAATACCCGCCGGTGATTGGCCTGTTCAACGGCAAGCGCCTGTTCGAGCGCAGCCTGGTGATCATGATGCGCCTGGCCCGTCGCCTGGAGCGGCGGATCAGCACCAGACGCCTGCAAACCCAGCTGTTCCTGATGGTGCTCGCCGCCGTGCTGGCCGGGTTGATCCCGATGCTGCACAGCAGCCTGAGCTGGGGTGACCGGCCGAAGATTCCGGGCTCGATCGTGTTCGTGACCTTGTGGCTGCTGGCGATTGCCTGTGCCCTCGGCGCGGCGTGGCAAGCCAAGTATCACCGGCTCGCGGCACTGACCATGGTCAGCGTCTGTGGACTGATGACCTGCGTCACCTTCGTCTGGTTCTCCGCGCCCGATCTGGCGCTGACGCAACTGGTGGTTGAAGTGGTGACCACGGTGCTGATACTGCTGGGCCTGCGTTGGTTGCCGCGACGGATCGAAGAGGTCTCGCCGCTGCCGAGCAGCCTGCGCAAGGCACGCATCCGGCGTCTGCGCGACTTGCTGCTGTCGATCGCTGTCGGCGGCGGCATGGCGTTGCTGTCGTACGCAATGCTGACGCGCCAGACGCCCAACGATATTTCCTCGTTCTACCTCAGCCGAGCCCTGCCGGAAGGTGGCGGCAGCAACGTGGTCAACGTGATGCTGGTGGACTTCCGTGGCTTCGATACCCTCGGCGAAATCACCGTACTGGTGGCCGTGGCGCTGACCGTGTTCGCGCTGTTGCGACGCTTCCGCCCGCCGAAAGAAAGCCTGCAACTGCCGGCGCAACAGCGCTTGCTCGCGCCGGACGTGGTCACCGATCTGGTCAACCCGCGTCACGCCAGCGACACCGCGCTCGGCTTCATGATGGTGCCGGCGGTGCTGGTGCGCATGCTGTTGCCGATTGCGTTCGTGGTGTCGATCTACCTGTTCATGCGCGGCCACAACCAGCCGGGCGGCGGGTTTGTCGCGGGGCTGGTGATGTCGGTGGCGTTCATCCTGCAATACATGGTCGCCGGCACGCAGTGGGTCGAGGCGCAAATGAGCCTGCGCCCACTGCGCTGGATGGGCACCGGTTTGCTGTTTGCCACAGTCACCGGGCTCGGGGCGATGGCGGTCGGTTATCCGTTCCTGACCACCCACACCTGGCATGCCGAACTGCCGGTGTTAGGCGACATTCACATCGCCAGCGCACTGTTCTTCGACATCGGCGTGTACTCGGTGGTGGTCGGCTCGACGCTGTTGATCCTCACTGCACTCGGCCACCAATCGGTACGCGGCCATAAAACCGCTGCCCAGCCCAGATCCGTCGCCACGAAAGGAGCCGTCTGATGGAAGAAGTCATCGCAATCGCCATCGGCGTACTGGCCGCGTCCGGTGTCTGGCTGGTGCTACGGCCACGGACGTTCCAGGTGGTCATGGGCCTGTGCCTGCTGTCGTACGGCGTCAATCTGTTCATCTTCAGCATGGGCAGTCTGTTCATCGGCAAAGAGCCGAACATCAAGGACGGCGTGCCGCAAGATCTGTTGCATTACACCGACCCGCTGCCACAAGCGTTGGTGCTGACCGCCATCGTGATCAGCTTCGCCATGACCGCGCTGTTTCTCGTCGTGCTGCTGGCTTCGCGTGGCTTGACCGGCACCGACCATGTAGATGGCCGGGAGCCTAAAGAATGAATGCGATGACGCACCTGATCGCCGCACCGATTCTGTTGCCGCTGCTGACCGCCGCCATCATGCTGATGCTGGGCGAGAAGCACCGCCCGCTGAAGGCTAAAATCAACCTGCTCTCCAGCCTCTTGGGGCTGGGCATCGCCGTGCTGTTGCTGCAATGGACGCAAACCACTGATGTGCCCGGCTCCATCGGCGTCTACCTGCCGGGCAACTGGCAAGTACCGTTCGGGATCGTGCTGGTGGTCGATCGCCTGTCCGCGCTGATGCTGGTACTGACCGGGATCATCGGCGTCAGCGCCCTGCTGTTCGCGATGGCCCGATGGGACGGCGCCGGTTCCAGTTTCCACGCGCTGTTCCAGATCCAGATGATGGGTTTGTATGGCGCGTTCCTGACGGCGGACCTGTTCAACCTGTTCGTGTTTTTCGAGGTGCTGCTGGCGGCATCTTACGGCCTGATGCTCCACGGTTCGGGCCGGGCGCGGGTGTCGTCGGGGTTGCATTACATCTCGATCAATCTGCTGGCCTCTTCGCTGTTCCTGATTGGCGCGGCGCTGATCTACGGCGTTACCGGCACGCTGAACATGGCTGACCTGGCGCTGAAAATCCCGCTGGTACCGGAAGCCGATCGCGGCTTGCTGCATGCCGGCGCGGCGATTCTCGCCGTGGCGTTCCTGGCCAAGGCCGGGATGTGGCCGCTGAATTTCTGGCTGGTGCCGGCCTATTCCTCGGCCAGTGCGCCGGTGGCGGCGATGTTCGCGATCATGACCAAGGTCGGCGTCTACACCTTGCTGCGCCTGTGGACCTTGCTGTTCTCCGGCCAGGCCGGCGCGTCGGCGTATTTTGGCGGCGACTGGCTGATCTATGGCGGCATGGCAACCATCGTCTGCGCCGCCGTGGCGATTCTCGCCGCGCAACGTCTGGAGCGCATGGCCAGCCTGAGCATTCTGGTGTCGGCCGGGATTCTGCTGTCGGCCATCGGTTTCGCCCAGCCGAACCTGATCGGCGCGGCGCTGTTCTATCTCGTCAGCTCGACCCTGGCGTTGAGCGCGTTGTTCCTGCTGGCCGAGTTGATCGAACGTTCGCGCTCGGCCAATGAAATGCCACTGTTCGATGACGCCGACCTGATTGCGCGGCCGATGGAATCCCTGCAACCGCCCAAAGGCATCAACCTCGACGATGAACAGAAAGCCGTGGTCGGCCAGGTGATTCCATGGACCATGGCGTTTCTCGGCTTGAGCTTCATCGCTTGCGCGTTGCTGATCATCGGCATGCCGCCGCTGTCCGGCTTTATCGGCAAACTCGGTTTACTGCACGCCCTGCTCAACCCGCTGGGCCTGGGCAATGGCGCGGATGAACCGGTGTCGAACGCCGCGTGGGGTTTGTTGGCGTTGCTGATTCTCTCCGGGCTGGCGTCGTTGATTGCCTTCTCGCGCCTGGGCATCCAGCGTTTCTGGACGCCTGAAGAACGGCCATCACCCTTGCTGCGACGGCTCGAATGCGTGCCGATCATCGCGCTGTTGGGCCTGAGCATTCTGCTGACCTTCAAGGCCGAGCCGTTGCTGAGTTACACCCAGGCCGCCGCGCAGGCGTTGAATAACCCCCAGCAGTACGTGATGGCGGTGCTTGGGACTCGCGCAGTTCCAAGCCCGGAAGCCAAAGCCGCACTCGCGGAGGTGCAACCATGAAGCGTCTGTTTCCTGCACCTTGGTTGTCGCTGGCGCTGTGGTTGTTGTGGCTGGTGCTGAACCTGTCGATAAGCCCCGGCAATCTGCTACTGGGCGCCGTGCTCGGATTTTGCGCGCCGTTGATGATGCGCAAGTTGCGCCCCCTGCCGATCCGCATTCGGCGTCCCGGCGTGATTCTGCGTTTGTTCTTCATCGTCGGTCGCGACGTGCTGGTCTCCAACCTTGCTGTGGCCTGGGGTGTCTTGAACGCCGGTCGACGCCCGCCGCGCTCGCGGTTCATCAAGGTGCCGCTGGATTTGCGCGACGCCAACGGCCTGGCGGCACTGGCGATGATCTGCACGGTGGTGCCCGGTACGGTCTGGTCCGAACTGGCGCTGGACCGCAGCATTTTGTTGCTGCACGTCTTCGATCTGGATGACGAAGCGCTGTTCATCGAGCATTTCAAGGTGACCTACGAACGCCCGTTGATGGAGATTTTCGAATGAGCCCGTTGCTGTCGAATGCGGTTCTGCTGAGCCTGTTCATTTTTTCGCTGGCGATGGTCCTGACCCTGATCCGCCTGTTCAAAGGGCCGTCGGCGCAGGACCGGGTTCTGGCGCTGGATTACCTGTACATCATCGCGATGCTGATGATGCTGACACTGGGTATTCGTTATGCCAGTGACACCTACTTCGAAGCGGCGCTGCTGATCGCGCTGTTCGGCTTCGTCGGCTCGTTTGCCCTGGCGAAATTCCTGCTGCGTGGCGAGGTGATCGAATGAACGCTGAACTGTCTCTGTGGGTGGAAATCCCGGTGGCGATCCTGCTGGTACTCAGCAGTGTTTTTGCGCTGATCGGGGCGATCGGGCTGGTGCGTATGAAGGATTATTTTCAACGCATGCACCCGCCGGCGCTGGCCTCGACATTGGGTGCGTGGTGCGTGGCGCTGGGGTCGATCATCTACTTTTCGGCGCTCAAGTCCGGGCCGGTGCTGCATGCCTGGCTGATCCCGATCCTGTTGGCGATTACGGTGCCGGTGACCACGCTGCTGCTGGCGCGGGCGGCGTTGTTCCGCAAGCGCATGGCGGGGGATGATGTGCCGGCTGAGGTGAGTAGCCGGCGGACGGAGAGCGGGAGTTAGGGTCACGGATTTGTGTTGATTGTTCGGGCCTCATCGCCGGCAAGCCGGCTCCTACAAAGGGTTTGTGTTCACCTGTAGGAGCCGGCTTGCCGGCGATGCTTTTCAAATCCACGCGACGACCAACAACCCCGCCCCCAACACCACACACAACGGCGAATACACCCACGTATCCAGCCGGGCAAATTCCGATCCCTTTACCTGCTTGAAAAACCCCACCAGGTTCGAATCGCCGATCGCCCGGGCGAACATCAGCATGGCGATGGCGCTGATCACCCATTGCAGCGATTGATGGGACACCGCCGGCACCCACCAGCCAACGCGCAAACACACCAGCGCTGCAATCAGCAGCAAACCGAAAGCCACCAGCAACGTCAACCACCCCGAGGGCTTGAACGCAGGCTGCGATCTCGCGCTGCCCTCCACCGGCACCTGCGGCACGGCCGCCACGGCAGCCCACTGGCCACCCAACGCCCAGTAGACATGGATCAGGCTGATCACCGCGAAGATCGTAACCAGCCCTTGAGCCAACACAAACGTCATGTCGAGGATCCTAGAAAAGTATTTAACAGAATCATCCTAGTCGGCATTTTTAGAAGTGCGCGGCTGATCAACGGTGGTAAAGTGCCGCCCCATGAAACTCGCCCGAACCGATCGCTCACTCATTGCATGGATGCTTTATTGGTGCGTCCTGTTCAATGTGTTCGCCTGCAGCATCGGTCACGGGCAAATGGTCGGGGCGCAGCTCAACGGCCTCGGTGGCCAATTCTGTACGGTTGACCCGCGCACTCAGGCACCTGCGTCCTCAAACACGTCCGAAGAGCAACTGCCGACACTGTCGAAAGCCTTCGGCTGCCCGTTGTGCTCCACCGGCGGCATGGGCCCGGCGCTCAATTCCAGCCTGACCCTGGCGATCCTCCCGCAAACACACAGTCCACCCTTGGCGGTCGTCGCCAACGCTGACCTCCCTGCCCGCTTCACCTGGCCTTCGGCCAACCCCCGCGCCCCGCCGTTCGCCTGAATCCTTCGCCATTCAATCAGCTCACTTCGCCAACGCGAGGCGTTCGCCTGTGCGCTGTTTCCTAGCAAGCATTCAGGATTCATCGATGAAAACCATTCCTTTGCTGGCCAGCCTGATCGGCTGCCTGTCCGTTAACGCCTGGGCACAATCCACAGTGGACCTCGCACCAATCACCATTGATGGCGAAGCCATCGCCGAGCCGGGTCTGAGCCTGGATCAATCCAGCGGCATGGCCTCGCGACTGGGACTGAGCGTGCGTGAAACCCCGGCGTCGGTGGCGATTGCCAACCGCAACGACATCGAACGCCACGGCGCGCAGAACTTCCAGGACGCCGCCAACACCTTGCCCGGTGTGAATGCCAGTGCGCCGCCGGGTTTCGGCGGGTTCGTTTCCTACCGTGGTTTCACCAGCAGCCAGATCACCCAGATGTTCAATGGCGTGAACGTCTCCGGCGGCCTTGCCCGGCCCGTGGATGCGTGGATCTATGATCGGGTGGAGCTGGTGGGCGGCCCGTCATCGCTGATCAATGGCGCCGGCTCCGTGGGCGGTTCACTGAACTACGTGACCAAACTGGCGACCCGTGAAGAGCAAGCGGTCGAAGGCCGGGTCAGCTACGGCAGTTACGACACCACCGAGACCGCGCTCGGCCTTAATCACGCGCTCAGTGAAGCCGGCGCGGATGTGCAGCATTACGCGCGGCTGGATGTCAGCCACAACACCGGCAACGGCTACATTGATCGCCAGGAACGCGATGCGTGGAGCGTGGCGTTTTCGCTGCTCAGTGACCTGACGCCAAACCTGTCCCACACCCTAGCCCTGGAATATCAGGATGAACACGAAGACAGTCCGTACTGGGGCACGCCGGTGCTGAATCCCAAGGCCGGTGAACTGAAGATCGACAAGCACAACCGCTTCAACAACTACAACGTCGAGGACGGCCGTTACGAGCAACGCACAATCTGGGTGCGCTCGATCATCGATTACCGGATCAACGACAGCACCACCTTGCGCAACACGCTTTATCACCTCGACAGTCAGCGCGATTACCGCAACCTGGAAACCTATCAGTACAGCGCCAACAACCGCGCGGTGAACCGTTCCACGGCGTATCAGGTGCGCCATCAGGGCGAGCAGAACGGCAACCAGTTCGAACTGCGTCACGACAACACGTTGTTTGGCCTGGACACCACCTGGTCCGGCGGTTTCGAGTACAAGGTCAACCAGACCACCAATTCGCCGCTGAACGTCAAAGGCGCGAGCACGGTCGACCCGAACAACTTTCAGCCGGGGCATTTCTACGACATTCCGGGCACCCGGCCGGGGTTTGTCAGCGACAAGACCAACGAAGTCACCACCAAGGCGCTGTTCGCCGAGAACCGCCTGGCGCTGACCGATAAATTGTCGTTGCTGACCGGCCTGCGTTACGACGACATCGATCTGGACGTGACCAACCACCGGGAAGTGACCGCCAGCAATCCACGTCATCTCAAACGTAGCTGGGAGCCTGTGACTGGTCGCGTCGGCCTGACCTACCAGTTCATCCCTGACGCCAACGTCTACGTGCAATACAGCACCGCCGCCGAACAACCCAACGGCACGCAGGATTTTGATGTCTCGACCGGCAAGCAATGGGAAGTCGGCAGCAAATTCGACTATCTGGACGGTCGCGGTTCGGCGACGCTGGCGGCGTACACGATTGAGCGCAAAGACTTCGCGGTGACCGATCCGCTGGACCCGACGCTAAGCATTCCAGTGGGCCAGCAGACGTCCAAAGGCATCGAGCTGGCCAGTTCGTTGCGGATCACCGACAAGCTGTTGGCCGAAGGTAACTTTGCCTGGGTTGACGCTCAGTACGACGAGTTCACCGAGAAGAATGCTGCGGGTGTGGTGGTTTCACGCAAGGGCAACACACCGACCAACGTGCCGGACCGGGTCGGCAATCTGTGGCTGACCTATGACTTTGCGCCGCAATGGCAAGGGGGGGTCGATGCGCGGTACGTAGCCTCGGTGTTTGCCGACAGCGCCAACACGATGACCGTGCCGTCCTATACGCTTTACGGCACGTTTCTCAGCTACAAGGTCGATCGGCACACCACCGTCACTGGCCGGGTACGCAACCTGACCAACGAGGTGTATGCCGAGTTTGCGCACGTGTCGCCGGCGTATTACCTGGGTACACCGCGGACTTTTGAGCTGGCCGTGCAAACCCGGTTTTAGTGCTCGATCCACACTCCCTGTAGGAGCCGGCTTGCCGGCGATGAGGCCCGAAAGTTTGGCATCGGTTTGGAGGCCGCCATCGCCAGCAAGCTGGCTCCTACAAGGGATGTTGTGGCAGGCCTGAATAAGGTGAACAACACGATCCACTGTAGGAGCCGGCTTGCCGGCGATGAGGCCCGAAAGTTTTGCATCGGTTTGGAGGTCGCCATCGCCAGCAAGCCGGCTCCTACAAGGGGTGTTGTGGCAGGCCTGAATAAGGTGAACAACACGATCCACTGTAGGAGCCGGCTTGCCGGCGATGAGGCCCGAGCGTTCGGCATCGAATTGGAGGCCGCCATCGCCAGCAAGCTGGCTCCTACAAGGGGTGTTGTGGCTGGCCTGAATAAAGTGAACAACACGATCCACTGTAGGAGCCGGCTTGCTGGCGATGAGGCCCGAGCGTTCTGCATCGATTTCGAGGTCGTTATCGCCAGCAAGCTGGCTCCTACAGTCCGGTGATATCAGCGGCACCCATCATTTCAAATCGGCGGAGACTTTATCCGCCACGTCCTTCGGCAGCCACGCCTGCCACACATCCGGGTGCGCCTTCATGAACGCCTCCGCCGCCTGGCGCGGTGGAGTGTGTTTCTCGCTCATATCAGCCAGCGCCTTGTTCAACGGGCCGATGGGGAAATCGACCTTGCTGAAGAACTCGGCAATCTGCGGATACTGTTTCTGGAACGGTGTGGACACGCCAATCGACAGCTTCGAGGGCAGTGAGCGCGTCGGTTTCGGATTGGGATTGTCGGCGTCGGTCAGTGTTTTCCAGGCTTCAGCGTCGAACGGCGGCTCTTCCAGCTGAACCAGTTTGAAACGCCCAAGCAAGGGCGTAGGCGACCAGTAATAGAACAGGACCGGCTTGCCACGACGGATCGACGAACTGATTTCCGCATCCAGCGCCGCCCCGGAGCCGCTGCGAAAGTTCACATAGCTGTCGTTCAAGCCATAGGCCGTGAGCTTCTGCTTGTTGACCACCTCCGAGGTCCAGCCGATCGGGCTGTTGAGGAAGCGCCCCTTGCCCGGGCTTTCCGGGTCACTGAAAACGTCCTTGTATTTCGGCAGGTCACTGACACTGCGCAAGCCGGGGGCCAGCGGCTTGATACCCTTGGCCGGATCGCCCTTGATCACGTATTCGGGCACCCACCAGCCTTCGGTGGCGCCCTTCACCGTATCGCCAAGACTCGCGACTTTGCCTTCGGCTTCAGCCTTGACCCAGACCGGGCTGCGACCGGCCCATTCTTCGCCAATGACCTGAATGTCATTGTTGGCCAGGGCGGTTTCCAGGGTAATGGTCGTTCCCGGCAAGGTATCGGTCTGCAGCCCGTAGCCCTTCTCGACAATGATCCGCAGGATATCGGTGATCAGGCTGCCGCTTTCCCAGTTCAGGTCGGCGAAGTGGATCGGCGCCTGGGCGGCGAATACCGGAATGGGTGAACCCAGACCGAAAGCGACCAGAACAGTGGCCAGCAACCGTCGAAATCCGTTCATGCTTTTGCACCTCGTGCTGTTCACAGCAATAGCAGGATGGCCTGATAAAGACCGCAAGCCTCAAAATACTCAGTCAACTGACTGTAGTAGAGGTTCCTGCTTTCGAGGGGCGAGGATTATTTTTCGGAAATTTCCTGCAAGCGCGCCAGCTCTCTTCTGACCATGCTGGCGTATTCCGCCGGGCGTAACGTGTAGATCTGCGACGCCACCCACCCCAGCCAGGCCCCTTGCAGGATGGCCTTCTGTTCGAACAGTCGCTGGGCCTCCACCTGGGCGCTGGCCTGGTTCTGTATGTGAAAATCGGCGCGGGTCAGGGGCATTACTCGCTGGCCTTGAAGGTTACCAGTTCACCCTTGCGCCACTTGGCGGCCTTGGCCGTCACGGCTTTCAGGGTTTTGGTCAGGCCTTCCTGCAATTGTTGGTGGGCGGCAAATACCATCACCACGCTGTGACCTTCCTTGAACACGATCCCGTGACCGTCGGCGGTGGTCACGAACGCGTAATCGCCCAGGCCATACACCGTCAGTTTGATTTCGCGGAACTTGATGTCCAGCTTGCCGCCTTCGCGACTGGGCAAAACCGAAGCGCTGAAATGATCGCCGACTTTAAGTTTCAGGCCTGGCTTGTCGTCCACCACCAGTGCTGATTCGGTGTCGATCTCGGCAATGTAAATGCCTTCGGCGTTCTGTTCGGTGATGTAAACAAAACGTGACTGGAACTGCTTGACCAGCTTTGCGCGCAAATCACCCAGCACGAACAAAGCATGCATATCGAGATTACTTACTGCCAAGGAAACATCCCCACATCTGAAAATGATGCCGCACGCCTGCAAACAGCGCACAGCAGAAAAAAGCGGCAATGCCGAAGGTGTCGCCAAATGACCCGTGTTGAAATCCTGAAACGAGCAGAGGGCTCATTCATCGCGAGGCGTAAGAAGACTAATGGAAAGTCACTCGCGTCGTCTTGCCTGGAGTTCGTCAGAGGTTGAAGGAAAAAGCCCTTCTGACTGCCAGAAAAAACGGATTACCAACCTTAGGGAAAAAACTCTTTAAAAAAAGCACTTTTCCGACATATCGCCGGCAAAAAATTGCTTTAGATAACCATCAATCGCCCACCAGTGACGGTGATTCTAGAGCAGCGATGCTCTTCGAGACTACCCAAAACGATGTACACACGTCGGCAAAATAACGAAAAGGACTTCATATGTGCACCCTGACACACTTCGCCCGTCCCCTCGCGCCTTACTCAAGCAACCCGTCGACGCTCTACGCGGCGGGGTTTCAACACCCTGAACTTGACCCTGAAACGCTTGCCACACCGCGTTTTCAGGTTGTTCTGGCCGGTAATGCGTTTTTCCACATCAAAGAAATTTCCACTGGCCATGTCAGGGGTTTCCGCAGCGACCACAACGAAGCGTGCGCGCTCGCCCGCCAGCTCGAATTACATCGCTAAGCGCTACGCTCAGTCCCTTCTTATAGACGTTTCGTCATGCCGACGACTTAACTCAGCCGTCGGCAGGCAACTACTGCCATACTGCCGAACCAATGAAACCCGTTCCCAAGTCGGACGGCGTTCAACACAACAGGATATTTCCAGGGGAAGGCTGCTACGTGACGGAATTTGATATCGGTGAATTTTTTATCCGGGGCGAAGCCAGAGAAGTCGAAGGCGAATTCCAGGCAGTCATAGTCATGCGCGCCAAACCACCGCTGACCGCGGTGACGTATCACCAGGTCGAGAAGGATCGTTGGTTCAAAACCTCGGACGTCGCCGAAATCGCCGCAAAGGAAGCCGCCAAGGCACTGAAGCTTGCGGTCGATGATGGGGCATTGAAAGCCTGAAATGGGGGTGGACAAGTCCGGGAGCCGGCGTTGGACAGCGCGATTTTCATGACCGCCAGCGCGCTGTATCAGGCCAGAACGGGCCTCGCCGACAAGGTCGGCACCTCGGCCCGAGAGGTGTCAGCGGCGTGCCAACCTTGCACAGGTTGCACGCCGTCATATCGACAATCGATCAGATCAGCTTGCGCTTGACCGCTTCATCCAATGTGCTTTGGGTCAAGTGCTTGAGCAACACGTCCCCTCGTTCATTGAACGGCGCCCCGACAATCAGCAGAATCTGCAACCAGGTGCGAGTGCTCTCCTGCTTGACGATTTTGCCCAGCACGTTGCCTTCCTGATCCTTGAACACCGTTTCCAGCGTGAAGGTATTGCTGTACGTAGTCGGGATCACAAAAAACGTGAATCCCGTCAGCCAGGCACTGGCGATATTGCCTTGTTCGTTGTTGGTCAACGTACTCGTGACGTACAAGTTCGAGTCAACTTTGTCCGTGGTCACGCTTTTGAACTGTCCGGATTCCTTGAAGGTTTCCAGCATGTTCTTTTCCACCAGCGCCGCATTGTCCCCGGCGCCCGACAGTTCGCCGTTGAACTTCTGCTGAATGGTCACGTGCAGATAAGCACTGGGCTTGTCTTGCCGGGCCTGGGCCGGTGGCCACTGATCCACCGGTGGCAAGTTGTGCTGGGAGTAGGAAATGCAGCCCGTCAGGGCGCTGCTGGCCATCAACAGCAAAACCAAAAGGTACTTATTCATGTGCAGCCACTTCCTTTGACACTGTACGCAGTTGAGGGGTGGCACCGGCCAGCAATTGAGCGATCAATTCGCGCAGCTGAGTACCGCCCAGGCGGGGATTGAGATAATCGGCATTCCACATGCCGACATTCTTGTCGAGCTTCACCTTCTCGACCGACCTGGCCAGTTGCTTACCCTGACGGTCTTCGATGATCAGTTCACCCGCGAGGTCGTATTTGTCGACGTAAATCGGACCGTCGACCCAGATCCAGAGGGTCAAGGTCAACAGCGCACCTGGAAGGTAAGCCGGGTGCATGGTGCGTTTGCCTGCCAGCGAGGTCAGGTTGAACTTGAGCACCACGTCGTCCTCGCCGGCCTTGGCCGGGAACGCCACGATTCGCTTGAAGTAATCGCTTTTGTCGACATAGACGCTGATCTGCTCGGTCAACTGTTGGCTGCCGGCGACACGCACCTTGTCGTCCAGATCGGGGGCGGAAATCACGACGTCGCTGATCTCGGCACTACGATCAAGGGTGGATGGCGCGGGGTTCAAGGGTTCGCCAATGGGGCCCAGCGGTGTGAACGACACACAACCAGTCAATGACAGGCCAAGCGCGATGGCCATCAGATAAACAAGACGCTTCACTGCTTACATCCTTTTCATGCGGGATCGGGGACGCGTCGACTCGAAAGAAAATCGCGCAAGGGATGGGCAATTCAGCACTGAAAGGCGGAAATCCTAGGGGAGCGAGTGTCGCCTACATCCTTGTTCGAACTCTTTGAATGGCGGCTCTGTGACGCCAAAAACGCGACAGCATCGTAATCGTTGAGGCCCCGACAGACAATAGCCCATTGCCATCATTGTGGCGATTCCGGAGAAAGCTGCTAAACCCCTATCGAACTCTTGGTGCGCGGCTCCCTCAGATGCAATGACACTGCACTGCCGATTGCACACTCGATGCGACTGAATGACCTCAAGGAGATGCAGATGGATTCACCTACACACGACTTGAAAGGCTTGTTCGACCAACTCGGCCTGGACTCCAGCGAGAAGGCCATCGACGACTTCATCGCCAGGCATTCGCCTATGCCCTTTGATAAAAAGCTCATTGATGCTGAGTTCTGGACGCCGCAGCAGGCCGGTTTCCTGAAAGAACAATTGCGTGAGGACGCTGATTGGTCACGGGTGGTTGATGACCTGAATCTGCGTATGCATCAGGTTCACTAGTCAATGCAGGCTGTCGGGGGCTTCGGCGCTTAATTGGGCCAACCAGGCAGCCTTGCACTCCTCCGCTTCATCGCGACGGGAGAATGCCGTCCCCCGGCGTTCGCCGTTCAGCAGCACGACCCAGCAGACGCTCTGCCCCTGCGCTCGCAAACTGGCGGGCACACCGCTGCCGATCATGACGGCGACATCGACTTTGCTTTGCATGCTGACCTCTTTGACTTCATTAGCAACCTAACTATGAGGGTATGGTAATGAGTTCATGTGTGAGGAAACAGCAACTGTGTTGCATAGATTAGTTGCTGGAATCGCAATAATGGTGGGGTTGGGGGGGCATATCCGTTGCTGCGGTGATGGCGGCTATTGGTTTCGCCCTTACGGCGAGTCACTTGGAAGAGCCCCAAGTAACCAAGGGCTCTTGCCCCTTTCGTTCGGTGGCTCGCTAAGGCTCGCCATGCCCTCGCTCCGGTCCTGCTCCGTGGGCCCGCCGCCATCGGCCATCCATGGCCGGGGGCGGCTAACCCGGCATCCATGCCGGGTTGCCCACTGCGCAGAACCTCCACTCGGCCTCTCGAGGGGGCGCTCAGATCAAAAGCTGAAGGCGAGCTAACGCTCGGCCTGATGAGTGGTGGAAATCAAAAGCGTACGCAGATCCCCTGTAGGAGCCGGCTTGCCGGCGAAAAGCGTTTGGGCGACGCGTTCATTCAGACAGCCCGCGTTATCGTTGACGCCCATCGCCAGCAAGCTGGCTCCTACAATTTTGAATAGTGCGAACCCAATCCATTGTAGGAGCCGGCTTGCTGCGGGCGGCGTTCCGACGATAGCGGTGGGTCAGTCGACGTTTGTATTGGCTGGACGGACGCCATCGCCAGCAAGCCGGCTCCTACAGGGATTGGTGTACATATCCAGAATGAGGGAACGCGCGCACCAAAGAGCCAGGTCGGCTTTCAGGCCGCCTCGGCGGCTGTGGCGGTAGTCGCCCCCTCGAGAGGCCGAGCGCAGGTTCTGCGCAGTGGGCAACCCGGCATGGATGCC
>NZ_JAGYGF010000069.1:0-28775 GCF_019947305.1 Pseudomonas sp. BF-RE-21
ACACCTCTTTTTCTCCGCTTTCGACCGAGAAGATCGAACCGTCAAAAGAGCCACACAACACCGCTCTTTCAACTCCTTCTGGGCTTCGATGACCTGAAGCAACTCGCTGTCGAAAACTGCGTAACTCATTGTTTACCAAGGAGTTTTCCGTTTCGACTGCGCCGGAAGTGGGGCGAATTATAGACTTCCAGAATCTGCCGTCAACACCTAATTATGCATTTCTTTCAGAAGGTGTCTTTTTAGCTATTAAACGCGGAATTCGACGAGCGACAGGCGGTAACCGCAACACCAATAGCAGTGCGCCTATAGAGGCATAGACCGCCCACTCCTTCAGATCGGCACGCACGATCCACAACATATGCAACAAGCCAAGACCGAGAACACCATAAGCCAGTCGATGCAGCTTCTTCCAGCCAGCCCCCAGCCGACGTTGACTGTAGCGGTTGGAGGTTATAGCCAACGCCAGCAAACAAAGGAACCCCAGCACACCGACAATAATGTACGGCCGCTTGCGCAACTCGACACCCAGCTGCGACCAATCAAAGCCAAGAATGAACGCTATATAGCCACTCAGATGGAGAACTACATAAGCGAAGCACCACAAACCCAGCTGCCGTCGGACAGCAATCCACCCCGCCCAACCGGTGAGCTTCAGCAACGGCGTGAAACTCAATGTAATAAGCAGCAGTACAAGCGTCCCCAACCCCAACCGATCAACCAGCACCTTACCCGGATCCGGCCCCAGCACATCCGCCCAAGCCTGATAGAGCCAAAGCAGCGGCCACACCGCAGCAGCGATGAAGACACTCACTCGCCAGAACGGATATCGCATCAGTAGTTCTTCCGCAGATCGAGCCCTGTATATAGAGAAGCAACTTCGTCCGAGTAGCCGTTGAACATCTGCGTGTCACGCACATTGGGCTTGAACAGACCGCTCGGTAAACGACGCTCCCGAGCCTGCGTCCAGCGCGGATGATCGACTGTCGGATTTACGTTGGCATAGAAGCCGTACTCGTCCGCAGCAATGCTTTGCCAGGTGGTTTTCGGTTGCTCGCTGACCAGACTGATCCGCACGATGGATTTGACGCTCTTGAAGCCGTACTTCCACGGCACCACCAGGCGCAGAGGCGCGCCGTTCTGGTTAGGCAACTCACGCCCGTACATGCCCACTGCAAGAATCGCCAACGGATTCATCGCCTCGTCCAGACGCAGCCCTTCTACATAGGGCCAGTCGATCAGGGCAAAACCAGAGCGCTGCCCTGGCATGGTCTTAGGGTCCTGCAGCGTTTCGAAGCGAATGAATTTTGCCCTGGAGGTTGGCTCAACAACATTGAGCAACGCAGAGATGGGAAATCCGATCCATGGAATGACCATCGACCAGGCCTCTACACAACGAAGACGATAGATACGCTCCTCCAGCTGATAAGGCTTCATGAAGTCCTCCAGCGCATATCGCCCCGGCTTACCCACCTCCCCGTCCACCACCACGCTCCACGGTTCGGTTTTCAGAGAACCGGCGTTGGCGGCCGGATCACCCTTGTCGGTACCGAACTCATAGAAGTTGTTGTAGTGGGTCGCGTCCTTGAACGGCGTGATCGCCTCATCCTTGACGGTGACTGCCCCCCACTTGGTAGAAGGAAGTTTTTCGGCAAACCAGGATGGCGCGTTGCCCGCCTCGACATCCGCGTATCGCGCGGCATCTTCAGCACTGGCCCAGCGCGGCAAGCCGCTCACAGCCAAGCCGGCAACGGCGGCACCCAAGACATTACGACGAGATAGATAGAGGGATTCAGGCGTGACATCCGACTCATGGCAGTCGGATGACTTGGGGACTTTGATCAGCATGGCAACTCCGCAGCATTGGAGGACAGATGCACCAATAGACTGCGGAGTATGAGGGAAATTACACGCTTTTGTGCCGACGAAGACGTAACAGGTATTGAACCGGGCCAGACGCTGCATAGGCGAGGAAAACCAGCAGCAGGATGCGCGGCGGATCACTGAACACGACGGCAAACACCAGCACCACGGCCAGGATCGCCACGAAAGGTACGCGCCCTTTCAGGTCCAGCTCCTTGAAGCTGTTGTACTTGATGTTGCTGACCATCAGCATGCCGGCAGCCGCAACCATCAGCGCTACCAGGAAAGACATCTTGGAACCCTGAATGCCGTAATCGCTGAACGCCCAGACAATACCCGCAACCACACCCGCCGCAGCCGGACTGGCCAGACCGATGAAGTAGCGCTTGTCGGCAGTGCCCACCTGGGTGTTGAAACGTGCCAGGCGCAACGCAGCGCCGGCGACATAAATGAAGGCGACCATCCAGCCGACCTTGCCCATATCACCCAAGGCCCAACCAAATGCCAACAGTGCCGGCGCGACACCGAAGGCGACCATATCGGACAGCGAGTCGTACTCGGCACCGAAGGCACTCTGGGTGTTGGTCATACGGGCAACGCGACCGTCGAGACCGTCGAGCACCATGGCGACAAAAATGGCGATCGCGGCAAACGCAAAATACTTGCTCGCGCCAATCGCATCACCTGCACTCAAGGCACTCTGGGCACTCATTGAATTGATGATGGAATAGAACCCTGCGAACAGGTTCGCAGTGGTGAACAGATTCGGCAGAAGATAGATACCACGATGCCGGACTTTACGGCCTTCAGCGTCATGCCCTTCTTCGACGTGTTCATCGATGGGCAGCAGGCTTTCGGCGTCAGAAGCCTGGTTTGGCTCTTCGGGACGTTCGCTCATGGACATTACCTTGCAACGGGGTGGAAAGTTTCGACAGGTGTCTGGGACGACGGTTCGGCCACAAACGATGCAGCTTTATACCAGAACCGGCCTCCTAAACGAAAAAACGCGGCCTAGGCCGCGTTTTCCGTACAAGTGTGCGACTTAGTTTTTGGCTTTGTCGACGATCTTGTTGGCACCGATCCACGGCATCATGGAGCGCAGTTGCTCGCCGATGATTTCGATACCGTGAGCGGCGTTGTTACGACGCTTGGCGGTCATCGAAGGATAGCCGGTTGCGCCTTCGCTGATGAACATCTTGGCGTATTCGCCGTCCTGAATACGTTTCAGGGCGTTGCGCATGGCCTGACGGGATTCGGCGTTGATCACTTCCGGACCAGTCACGTACTCGCCGTATTCAGCGTTGTTGGAGATCGAGTAGTTCATGTTGGCGATACCGCCTTCGTACATGAGGTCAACGATCAGTTTCAGTTCGTGCAGGCATTCGAAATAGGCCATTTCTGGCGCGTAGCCAGCTTCAACCAGGGTTTCGAAACCGGCTTTGACCAGTTCAACGGTACCACCGCACAGAACGGCTTGTTCGCCGAACAGGTCGGTTTCGGTCTCGTCCTTGAAAGTGGTTTCGATGATACCGGTACGACCGCCACCAACGCCGGCAGCGTAGGACAGCGCAACGTTTTTGGCGTTGCCGGAAGCATCCTGATAGATAGCGATCAGGTCAGGGATACCGCCGCCTTTGACGAACTCGGAACGCACGGTGTGGCCCGGTGCTTTCGGCGCGATCATGATCACGTCGAGGTCAGCGCGCGGAACAACCTGGTTGTAGTGGATCGCGAAGCCGTGGGAGAAGGCCAGGGTTGCGCCTTTCTTGATGTTCGGCTCGATTTCGTTTTTGTACAGGGAGGACTGGAACTCGTCCGGGGTCAGGATCATGACCAGGTCGGCAGCCGCAACAGCGGAAGCAACGTCGGTCACTTTCAGGCCGTGAGCTTCGGCTTTGGCAACGGTCGCCGAACCTTTACGCAGGCCAACAGTGACGTCAACGCCGGAGTCTTTCAGGTTGCACGCTTGAGCGTGGCCTTGGGAACCGTAACCGATGATGGCAACTTTCTTGCCCTGGATGATCGACAGATCGCAGTCTTTATCGTAGAAAACTTTCATGAATTTCCCCTATATATCCAGGCCGTTCAGGCCATTCGCTAATTTGGTTTAGATGCTGAGTACTTTGTCGCCGCGAGCAATACCGGTTACGCCGCTGCGGACGGTTTCCAGGATCGACGCGGTGCCGATGGACTGAATGAAGCTGTCGAGCTTGTCGCTGGTACCGGTCAATTGAACGGTATACACGCTAGCGCTGACATCAACGATCTGCCCACGGTAAATATCGGTGGTGCGCTTGATCTCGGCGCGCTGGGCGCCGGTAGCCTTGACCTTGACCAGCATCAGTTCGCGCTCGATGTGAGCACTTTCCGACAGGTCGACCAGTTTGACCACTTCGATCAGCTTGTTCAGGTTCTTGGTGATCTGCTCGATGATCTCATCGTGACCAACGGTGGTCAGCGTCAGACGCGACAAAGTCGGGTCTTCGGTTGGCGCCACGGTCAGGCTTTCGATGTTGTAGTTGCGCTGCGAGAACAGGCCGACTACACGCGACAGAGCACCGGGTTCGTTTTCCAGAAGCAAGGAAATAATGTGCCGCATGATTAAGTACGCTCCGTCTTGCTCAGCCACATATCGCGCATGGAGCCGTCTTTGATCTGCATCGGATAGACGTGCTCGCTGGTGTCGACAGCAATATCGATGACCACCAGGCGATCCTTCATGGCGAATGCTTCTTCCATCTTCGACTTCAAGTCTTTCGAGTCGGTGATGCGCACGCCGACATGGCCATAGGCCTCTGCCAGCTTGACGAAGTCAGGCAACGATTCCATGTAGGAGTGCGAGTGACGGCTACCGTAGCTCATGTCCTGCCACTGACGAACCATACCCAGAACGCCGTTGTTCAGGATGACGATTTTGACCGGCAAACCATATTGCAGACAGGTGGACAGTTCCTGAATGTTCATCTGGATACTGCCCTCGCCCGTTACGCAGGCGACGTCGGCATCCGGAAAGCTCAACTTGATACCCATGGCCGCCGGGAAACCGAAGCCCATGGTGCCCAGGCCACCGGAGTTGATCCAGCGGTTCGGCTTGTTGAACTTGTAGTACTGCGCCGCGAACATTTGGTGCTGACCCACGTCGGAGGCAACAAAGGCATCGCCCTTGGTCACTTCGCACAGGGTTTCGATCACGGTCTGCGGCTTGATGACACTGCCGTCGCCCTTGTCGTAAGGGAACAGGCCGCGATCACCGCGCCACTCATCAACTTGCTTCCACCAACTGGCAACGGACTCCTTGTTCGGGGTCTCGCCGATTTCCTTGAGGATCGCGACCATTTCGGTCAGGACGCTTTCCACCGGACCAACGATCGGCACGTCGGCCTTGATGGTCTTGGAGATCGAAGCCGGGTCGATGTCGATGTGAATGATCTTGGCATTCGGGCAGAACTTCGACGCGCCGTTGATGACACGATCGTCGAAGCGTGCGCCGACTGCGAGGATCACGTCAGCATGGTGCATCGCCAGGTTGGCGGTGTAGCTGCCGTGCATGCCGAGCATGCCGATGAACTGACGGTCGGTGCCAGGGTAGGCACCCAGACCCATCAGGGTATTGGTCACTGGCAGGTTGAGCATCTTCGCCAACTCGGTCAGCGGCGCGGAGCCACCACCGAGAATCACACCGCCGCCTGCGTACATCACAGGACGCTTGGCCGCCAGGAGCATTTCGGCTGCCTTGCGGATTTGTCCGGAGTGACCGCGAACGGCCGGGCTGTAGGAACGCAGCTTGGCTTTTTTCGGGAAGATGTATTCGAACTTCTCGGCCGGGTTGGTCATGTCTTTCGGGATATCGACAACGACCGGACCAGGACGACCGGATTGCGCCAGGTAGAACGCTTTCTTCATGACTTCCGGGATTTCCGACGCGTGCTTGATCATGAAGCTGTGCTTCACGATCGGCCGGGAGATACCGATCATGTCGGTTTCCTGGAAAGCATCGGTGCCAACCATGTTGCTAGGCACCTGGCCGGAAATGACCACCATCGGAATGGAGTCCATGTAGGCCGTGGCAATACCGGTAATGGCGTTGGTTGCGCCCGGGCCGGAGGTCACCAGTACCACACCGGCTTTACCGGTGGCACGGGCGTAGCCGTCAGCCATATGGGTCGCAGCCTGCTCGTGACGAACCAGGATGTGGGTCACTTCCGGTTCTTTGAACAGGGCATCGTAAACATGAAGAAGAGCACCCCCCGGGTACCCGTAGATGTACTTGACGCCTTCGTCACGCAAAAAGCGGACGAGCATCTCACCGCCAGATAAAAGCTCCACGTTGTTCACCTCTAAAACGCCAGAATACCGCCCACATACAAGAGGACGGGTCTTAATAGGTTTACTTCTCGGCAGAGCATGAGCGACGGTGGTCGCCGACTACGTCAGCACTGACTGAGCAAGTATTGGGATCGTCCCAAGTGTTGCGGGGCTTTCCCACCCAGCGCGAGGTAACGCGTTGCGGGTGTAACAGGTCGGCGCGGATGTGCGCCTCATGATCTGCCGAGTGGGTCTGCTTCTGGCAGTCCCTCTACAGCGGACTTTGGATTCTTCTGTTTCGTCCCCTGCAAGTCAAGTCGTCAATGTGCTTTATTGAAGTAAGCACATGAGAAAGCAAGAAAAAACCGCTAAACAGCAACTGTGTTAGCTTCAATTGCGCAACCCAATACAAGGAAATGGCATGCGAACGTTTTTCCTGACCGCCAGCTTGCTGATCGCCATCAGCCCTTTGTGCATGGCCGCTCAGATTTACACGTGGGTCGATGAACAAGGCGTTACCCACTTCGATGCGCAACCGCCCCAGGGCCGGCAAGCCACGACCGTTGTCACGCCCTCCTCTGCGAACAAGCCGGCTACGCTGCCCCGCAGTAACGCCATTGGCGATCAACAGGCCATCGATAAGACCGTTAAAAAACAGGTCGCCGAGCAGCAAGCGCAGCTAAAGGTATTCTGCGAGCAGGCGCGGACGAACCTGGCTCAACTGCAGAACAATCCGCGGATACGGGAGGATGTCGAGGGTGAGATGCGCCGCCTGACCGACGAGCAACGTCAGGAACGGACTGCTGAAGCACAAAGACAGATTGCTGAAAACTGCCAGTAGATACCTGTAGGAGCAGAGCTTGCTCCGGGCGGCGTTCCGACGAAGGCGGCGTAACATTCAACATATCTTTTGAATGTTACGCCGCCTTCGCGAGCAAGCTCTGCTCCTACAAGAAATCGGGGTCAGCGGGAGGCGGTGATCAGTTGGTCGAACTCTTTGAGCAGCACCTGCAACTGCCGATCCTTGCCCTGGACATTGCGGCTGGCGAAGACCATTTCCGCCATCTCCTGAATGCCCGAGGCATTGGGCAACGGCAAATCCTGCTCGAGGATCGCTTTCATGCGCGGCAGGAAAATCCATTGCAGCCACTGCTCGAAATCCAGCGTATCGACCGAGAACGGCTCGACACTGGACAGTGCTTCAGTAGAGGGCGAGACCTCGTCCCACCATCCCTGAACCCGCAACTCGCGCTCGATCAACAACAGCTGCTCGGCAATTTTCGGAAAGCGTGCGTCCATCACAGCGAAACCTTGGCCTTCTGACGGGCCAGTGCAGCGCCAG
Source organism: Pseudomonas sp. BF-RE-21 (assembly GCF_019947305.1). NCBI lineage: Bacteria > Pseudomonadati > Pseudomonadota > Gammaproteobacteria > Pseudomonadales > Pseudomonadaceae > Pseudomonas > Pseudomonas sp. BF-RE-21. Next base: position 7,508 of record NZ_JAGYGF010000069.1, read on the forward strand.
CGGAATCACCCTGCTTATCACGTGCCTGACCGATCAATTCCCACAGACTGGCCTGAAGTGCCGGACGCCCATTGGCGAGGGTCAGACCACGACGAGCGAACTGCTCGGCTTGTGCCGCATCACCTTGGGCCATGCGAACCTGCGCCAGACGATAAAGCACTTGCGGCTCACGCGGTGCAACACGCTGGGCGCGCTCCAGACTGGAAGAAGCACCGTTGAGGTCACCGCCAGCCTGTTGCTGCTGAGCAGTGGTCAGCAGCGCCAATACCGGACCGTCCAGCTGTTCATCAGCTGACAGACCACCGGCGCTCGACGAAGGAATACCGCTCGGTGTCGATGGCATGCTGTAGCTGCCCTGATTGATCGGGGCCGACTGGACTGGCGAAGTGTCGATCGGACCCGAAGTGATCGGGCCTGGCGTAATCGGCGAAGTGCTGATCGGTGCCGATGCAACTGCACCGCCACCCGGCACCATCACCACGACGCCGGTGTCACCTTGCGGGATCGCCTGGGTCTGGGATTGCACAGGACGCTTAACCGTCGTTTGACGAAAACCGCCATTGGCCGAAACACGTTCACTGTTGGAAACGGCGCTGCCGGAATCCACAACCGGGATCGAACCACGCTGTACGCTGGAGCAACCGCTGAGCAAAGCCACGGCGGCAACCGCTGGAATCAACCATTTGTTCACTTGAAACCCTCTTTGCTTAATTCATCCAGCCCTTGACCCAATCCATCACCGTTTCACCGTTAACAGGGCTTTCGCCACCGCAAGCAGCGCCGGGAGGCGGTTCGCTGCCGCGAATATACGGCATCTGCACGGCACCTGGGCAGTTGGCATCAGAGCCTTGTCCGGTATGTGAATCGACCCAGGCCTGAACCACATTATCCGGCTGCGGCATGTCCAGCGGCAACGGATCAGCCTTGCGCATGAAACTGGTCCAGACCTGCAACGCGCCAGTGGCACCGGTAAACGGGGTCTTGCCATTGTCATCGCGACCCAGCCACACCACCGCCAGCAAGTCCTGACTGAAGCCGGCGAACCAGCTGTCTCGCGAATCGTTACTGGTACCGGTCTTGCCCGCCAGCGTCAGGGTTTTCGGTAACACGTTGTAAACCGAACTGCCGGTGCCTTCGCGCATGACCCGTTGCATGGCGCTCTGGATCAGGTAAATGGACGCCGGATCGAAACGCTGCTGAATCTGGAACGGATAGCGCTTGAGCGGTTCACCTTCGGCCGTCAGTACGCTACGAATCCCGCGCATCGGCGTATTGAAGCCACCGTTGGCGAGGGTCTGGTACATGGTCGCCACTTCGATCGGGGTCATGCCGCCAGCACCCAGCAGCATCGACGGGAATGCCGGAAACTCGCGACTCACCCCCAGGCGCGCCAGCGTCTTCAAGACATTCGGCACGCCCACCGCCAACCCGAGACGCGCGGTCGACAGGTTGTAGGAGTGCGCCAGGCCCTGATAAAGGAAAACAGTGCCATGGGAGCGGCGATCATAGTTTTGCGGTTTCCAGACCTGCCCGTCCGCGCCCTTTACCGAGAAGGATTCGTCTGACAGCCAACTGGTCAACGTGTACTGGCTAGGTTTCTCAAGGGCTGTCAGATAAACCGCCGGCTTGATCAACGAACCGATCGGTCGCACAGCATCCAGCGCCCGGTTGAAACCGGCGAAGCTCGCCTGGCGACTGCCGATCATCGCCTGGACCTCACCGGTTTCCGGGTTGGTCACCACCATCGCTGCTTCAACGTCATCGGAACCTTTGCGGCCGGACAAGCGCTTGAACGTATCGTTGACCGACGCTTCAGCTTTCATCTGCAAAATAGGATCGAAACTGGTGAAGATCCGCAGGCCTTCTTCGGTCAAGTCTTCGTCGCGATAGTCTTCGCGCAGTTGACGTTTAACCAGATCGAGAAACCCAGGGAACGAACTGTCGGCCAGTTTGCCGCGCGTCGTCACGCCCAAAGGCATTTTCTTCGCCGCAGCGACCTGTTCGGCGGTGGCGACGCCTTGCTGCTCAAGCACATCGAGCACCAGGTTGCGCCGCTCGAGCGCCCGTTCCGGATTGCGACGCGGGTTGTAATAGGACGGTCCCTTGACCATACCCACCAGCATCGCGACTTGATGCAGTTTCAGCTCGGACAACGGCTGCCCGAAGAAGAACTGGCTGGCGAGGCCGAAACCGTGCACCGCGCGCTGGCCATCCTGACCGACGAACACTTCATTGAGGTAGGCCTCAAGAATCTCCCGCTTGTCGTAATGCAGCTCAAGCAGCATCGCCATCATGGCTTCGGTGAGTTTGCGGCTCAGGCTGCGTTCGCTGGTCAGGTAGAAGTTCTTGACCAACTGTTGCGTCAAGGTACTACCGCCCTGGGTCATCTTGCCGCCAGAGGTGTTGACCCAAATGGCGCGGACAATCGACTTCGGCGACACGCCCCAGTGGCTATAGAAGTCCCGGTCTTCTACAGCGACCAGGGTTTCCAGCAGATACGGCGGCACCTGATCGATGTTGATCAGAATGCGGTCTTCGAGATTCTTCGGATAAATCCCGCCGATCAGCAGCGGTTCCAGCCGCACCACAGAAAGCTTCGAACCATTGGTCGCTGAAAGTTCGGCCACGTAGTCGCCGGAGAATCGCACGCGCACAGGCTGGGCGTTCTCCATGCCTTCATAGAACTGGAAACCACGGGTATTCAAGTCAACGGTGTTGCCGTTGACCGCTGCTGCGCCGGGGCCGTTGCTCACGCTTTCGCGGCGATAGCCCAGGGCGTCGAGTTCGGTGAGGAAGTCTTCCTTGCTCAGCTTCTGGCCGGTGAACAGCTCGAGCGGGCGCGCATACACCTTGGCCGGGATAGTCCAGCGCTTGCCGGAGAACTTCTCCTGGACAATAGCGTCGAGGTAAACCGCGAACCCGGCGAGCACCACAAGGCCGACCAGACTGAGTTTAAGGGCCCAGCCCAGCCAAGGGCGCAGGCCCCTGGAAGGTGGTTTTTTGGGGGTACGGGGGGATCGAGTACGAGTCATGGCGCCGGATTATACGCACTTTATTCATACTCAACAGGAGCCCGCCGAGGTTTGCGTCGGGCGGACTTGCGGCCATAATGGCGGCCGTGAATTTTCCCAGACTCTGAAGGAACGCCTGTGAGCCAGTCCCTGATCGCCGCCCTGCAAAACCCGGCCCTCTACCCGCACCCGGTAGACGGGTTTCAGCTCATCGAAACCCACATCTCCTGGGTCATTCTCACAGGCGCTTTCGCTTATAAAGTGAAGAAGCCAGTCAACTTCGGCTTCCTCGACTTCACCAGCCTCGATGCCCGTGAGCATTTCTGTGGTGAAGAACTGCGCCTGAACCAGCGCCTGACCAATGATTTGTATCTCGAAGTATTGCCGATTACCGGCAGCGCCGAAGCGCCACAACTGGGCGGCGACGGTCCGGTCATCGAATACGCGCTGAAAATGCGTCAGTTCCCACAGAGCCAACTGCTCAGCACGCTGCAAGCCAACGGCGAATTGACCACCGCGCACATCGACGAGATGGCCGCACAGATCGCGCAATTCCACCTCACCGCACCAAAGGTGCCTGCGGAACACGAAGCCGGCACGCCGGACAGCGTCATGGCGCCAGTGCGGCAGAACTTCGAGCAGATCCGCCCGTTCCTGAGTGACAAGGCGGACCTGCTGCAACTTGATGCCTTGCAAGCCTGGGCCGAAAGCAGCTTCGAACGCCTCAAGCCACTGTTTGCCCAGCGTAAGGCCGAGGGTTTCATTCGCGAGTGCCACGGTGATATCCACCTGGGCAACGCCACCGTGATCGATGGCAAGGTCGTGATCTTCGACTGCATCGAATTCAACGAGCCGTTCCGCTTCACCGACGTCTATGCCGACACCGGCTTCCTGGCGATGGACCTTGAAGACCGCGGCCTGAAGAGCCTGGCCCGTCGCTTTATCAGCCAATACCTGGAGTTGACCGGCGATTACCAGGGCCTGGAACTGCTGAACTTCTATAAAGCCTACCGTGCGCTGGTTCGCGCCAAGGTCAGCCTGTTCAGCATGCCGGCCGAGGCCGACCCGGTGCAGCGCGCCACGACCCTGCGCCAGTACCGCAACTATGCAAATCTGGCGGAAAGCTACAGCACCATTCCTTCGCGCTTCATGGCCATCACCCACGGCGTTTCCGCTGTTGGCAAAAGCCACGTGGCCATGCGCCTGGTGGAAGCGCTGGGCGCAATTCGCCTGCGTTCCGATGTCGAACGCAAACGCCTGTTCGGCGAACAAACTGTCGCCAACGATCCGCAAGCCGGCATTTATAGCGCCGACGCCAGCGCCGCAACCTACACTCGCCTGCATGAAATCGCCGCGGTAATCCTGCGCGCCGGTTTCCCAGTGGTGGTCGATGCCACTTACCTCAAGCGCGACCAGCGTGACGGCGCGGCGAAAATTGCCGAAGCCACCGGCGCGCCGTTCCTGATCCTTGATTGCAACGCGCCACAAGCGGTGATCGAAAGCTGGCTGGCCCTGCGCCAGGCAGACAAAAAGGATCCATCCGACGCCAATCTGGCCGTTATCGAAGCGCAGCAAGCCAATCGTGAAGCCCTGACGCCAGAAGAGATTCTGTGCAGCAAACGCGTGCAGACCAATGAAAGCGGGACCCTCGACACCGTCGTTGCGCAAATTCGCCAACGCCTGCCGGGCCTGTAAGAAAGTATTTCAGCCGTGGAGCCTTCGCTGGCTTCACGGCTGTCAAATAGTGGCACTATACTGGCGTCATAAAACCAACAGGTGATGTGACATGAGCCAGCCGAAACTTCTCGACACCCCGCTTTATGCCTTACTGCACAAAGACGACATCACAGGTTTCAACAACGAACGTCCAAAAGACGGACCTATCGACATGGTCGGTGGTGACTTCCGAGGCCTGGACCTGCGCGAATTGAATGCCGACGGCATCGACTTTACCGATGCTTACTTCCGCTCGGCCGACTTGCGCGGCATCGATTTCAGCAACTCAAACCTGGAAGGCGCAAGCCTGGCCCACGCGCAAATCTCCGGCGCCTACTTTCCGCGAGAGCTGAGTGCCGACGAAATTCTGATGTCGATGAATTTCGGTACACGCCTGCGTTATCGAACCCGTTAAAAACGACCGATAACTGACATGTCCAGTGCTCAGCCTTGGCGCCCCCCCGCCTTGCGCTGGACTGTGGGTGTTTTCAGCTTGAAAACTTGACGCCCTTCCGCCTTTTCCTACCTTGCTCGCGTATTTTTACGCTGCACATCGGAGTCGCTTCTTAGAAGCATTTGCTCCGAAACCGACCAAACAATCACGCTTTTCCTACTGATGGCTACACTCCTCAGAAGCTTGCCCACGCACCGTTCGGCCGTCGCAAGGAGGCTTGATGAATGATGAACTGCAGCACCTGAAGAATCTTGGCAAGACATCGGCGCAGTGGCTGCATGCCGTGGGCATCCACAGCGCCTCGGACTTGCGTCGCCTGGGGGCTGTGGATGCCTATCGGGCTGTGCGCACGCGCGGGTTCCGGGCATCCAAGGTGTTGTTATATGCGATCGAAGGCGCGCTGATGGATGTGCATTGGAACGACATCCCCGCCGAGCGCAAGGAAGCCCTGAATAAACAGTTGGAAGCGATCTCGTCACGCCACAAGAATTGAACGGGAGCGAAGGAGAGTTTCTCAGCCTCACTCAAGGCAATCCGAAGATCGCCCACAGCCTGATCGAGAGCGTGGACCGACGCATTGACCTGCTGAACAAGCACACCACGCAGCTGAGCTCATCAGGAATGTAGTCTGAAGCCCAATGATTTCAGGGCTTCTCGCCAAGCAACTGACAATTTTCGAGGAAATGAAAAATCAGCGGTTGACTTGGTAATGAGAATCGCTATGATTATCACAACTGGTCGCGAGACTGGTCGATATTTGAAAAGCCCTTGGTTCGGACTCTCAGATATCTCCTCATCAGGCTAATCACGGTTATTTGACCCGGCTCTTGCCGGGTCTTTTTTTGCCTGTGCAAAAGTCCCCCAGCAAAACCGATCCCCTGTAGGAGCCGGCTTGCTGGCGATAGCGGTGGGTCAATCACTAAATGCGTTGACTGATACATCGCTATCGCCGGCAAGCCGGCTCCTACAAGGGATCGGTTTAGCCGTGGCTTAGGGTTTTGATTCTGGCTGGCCCTTGCGCATCTCTGCACAGTAATCCGGTACCGGCGTGGCAGGCGTGTACCAGACGTAATCGGCCATCGCCGCTGTGACTTCGCCGCCCTGCTGCGCCAGCATTAAAACCACGGGGGCTTCGGGCGCTCCCAGATCAAGCGCATGGATCGGCACGCCGACATCCTTTCGCGCATGGTAAGCGCCGGCGAACAGCAATGAAGGAGTGGGGGCAGCCAACAGCCGCTCGGCCATGCGCCGGTCACGTTGCTGCTGGACAGCGAGCATCGCCGGCATTTGCGATTCGGGCAGCAGACCGCAATGGGAACCGCTGATCTGTGCCAGTAACTCATCCTTGACCGACGTGGCATTGGAGCGAGCGCCGCTTAATGTCGGCGGCCGGGCGTAAAAAGCACGCACCTCGACTGTGTCCAGATTGGCGGCCAGCAGCGGATACGGTTGGGCCAAGGCGAAACGAACGATCGGCCCATACAAATTCCAGTCCCAGCCAGGTTGCCAGGCTAATGCACCAGGCAAGTCCGAGGGCAGCGTCGAGGCGTGGCGAACGTCATCGACGCGCAGCTGTTGATCCGGTGTGAGCATTTCCAGCAGCAGACTGCCTTGTGGGCGCCGCTCTCCCAGCGCCTGCAATAACCAGCGTTGCAGTTCATGGTGATCGCGATTGTCATGCTGCTCCCCCACGATCAATCGCGACGGCTTGGTCAGACGCGCCAGCAGCTCCTGCGCCGTCAGCGTCTGACCACTGCGCAAGTCGCGAATCTCGCCGGTGACCGGCGGCGTCGAAACATGCTGACAAGCACTCAGCATCAGCACCGCCAGAATCACCATCACACGCATGCCCACACCCTCTATCAATGACTCAGCGGGCAATGATCAGCGGATGCCCACGCTCCGGGTGCTGCTGCACCAAGACGTCCAGCCCGAATACCGCCTTGAGCGGTTCCGGACGCAACACTTGCTCCGGGGTATCGAGCGCGACCGGGCGCCCGCCTTCGAGCAACAACAGGCGATCACAATAGCGCGCCGCCAGATTCAGATCATGCAGGATCACCAACACGGACGCGCCACGATCGGCGAACTCGCGCACCGCTTGCAAGGTGGTGTGTTGATGCAGCGGATCAAGCATCGAAGTCGGCTCGTCGAGCAACAGCGTTTGCCCCGCCTCGCCCGGCCAGAGTTGCGCCAGCACCCGCGCCAGATGCACCCGCTGGCGTTCGCCGCCGGACAACGCCAGATAGCTGCGACCACTCAAATGCCCGGCATCGGCGGCCTGCAATGCGGCGGCGACGATTTCGTCATCGCGGACCCGGCCGGTCTGGTGTGGCAAGCGCCCCATGCCGACGACTTCCTCGACGCGAAAGGCGAAGTTCAAGGTCGAGACTTGTGGCAATACCGCCAGGCGTTGCGCTCGTTGCGCGCCAGTCCAGTCACGCAACTCGCGCTCATCGAGCCACACGCTGGCATGATCAGCCTGCAACTCGCCGCACAAGGCGCCCAGCAACGTACTTTTGCCCGCACCGTTAGGCCCCAGCACGCCGAGGACCTCTCCCGGTTTGAGCTCAAGCGTAATATCCATCAGGACAATCTTGCGGCCTCGGCGGATGTGCAGATTTTGCGTTCGCAACATCAGGCACGCCCTCGCAGCAATAGATAAAGAAAGACCGGCGCACCGATCATCGCGGTGACGATTCCGATCGGCAACTCCGCCGGCGCCAAGGCCAGTCGCGCCACCAGATCCGCGAACAACAGGAGACTGGCGCCCGCCAGCACCGAGGCCGGCAGCAACACCCGATGATCGGGACCGGCCAGCAGACGCACCAGATGCGGCACCACCAGCCCGACAAAGCCGATCATCCCCGCCGCTGCCACCGCCGCGCCGACACCCAACGCCGTGCAAAGCACCAACTCACGCTTGAGCTTTTCGACGTCGATGCCCAGGTGTCCGGCCTCCGACTCGCCCAGCAACAACGCATTCAACGCCTTGGCGCGACGCGGCAACCACAGCGCCACGCCGGCACTGATCAACAGTAACGGCCAGAGTCGCGAATAACTGGCACCGTTCAGACTGCCCAGATTCCAGAAGGTCAGCGTTCGCAAAGTTGTGTCGTCTGCCAGGTAGGTAAACAGCCCCACGATCGAGCCGGCCAGCGCCGTCAAAGCGAGACCCGCCAACAGCATGGTTGCGACATCGGTTTGCCCGTTGCGCCGACCCAGTCGATACACCATCGCTGTCACGCCGAGCCCGCCGAGAAACGCGCACAGCGATAAAAGGTACGGCCCGAGGAATTCCGGCAATCCACCAAACGCCGAGCCGCCGACAATTGCAATGGCCGCGCCTAATGCCGCGCCACCGGAAACGCCCACCAACCCCGGATCGGCCAATGGGTTGCGAAACAAGCCCTGCATCGCCACGCCCGACAATGCCAGCACACCACCCACCGCCAATCCCAACAAGGTACGCGGCAGGCGAATCTGCCCGAGGATCAGCTCGGCCTGCTCCAGCCCATCAGGCGCAAAGGGCAGGCCGATCATCCGTAACGCTGCGCGCAAGGTATCGAGCAACGGCAGGCTCACCGGCCCGAGCGCCAACGACAGCCAGATCGCCAGCAAACACAGCAGGCTCAGGCCGATGAACAACGCCCGGGGTTTTACCAGGACGGTCATTGAGCAGCAGTGCCGGGATAGAAACCGTCACTGATCTTTTTCAACGCCTCGGGCAATCGCGGGCCTAGCCCACCCACCAGCAGCGTTGGATCGAGCTCCATGACGCGCCCATCCTTGGCGGCGCGGGTTGAAGACAGAATCGGGTTCTCCTTGAACAGCGCTGCGCGCGCCGCTTCACCGGTCAATGCGCGGTCGGCGAACACCAGCACCTCGGGGTCCAGGCTGATCAAGGATTCATTGGAAAAAGGTTTGTAACCGGTGTGCGTCGCCAGGTTGTGCCCACCGGCCTTCTGGATCAGCCAATCAGCAGCGGTGTCCTTGCCAGCGATAAGAGGCTTGCCGCCCGCATGACCGAGCAGCACCAGCACACCCGGTGAGGGCTGCGTCAGCTGCGCATTGGTGACCCGAACTTTTTGCTGATCGAGCTGCTGTTGATAGCCCTGGAACAGTTGCGCAGCCTTGTCCTCGGCGCCGAGCAATTTGCCCAACTGCTGCAAGTTAGCGTGCAACGTCGGCAGATCAGGCTGAGCCGAAAACAGTTCGACTTGCACCCCCGCCGTGCGAATCTGCGAAATCACCGGCGGCGGCCCCATTTCTTCGGTGCCGACCAGGATCTGCGGGCGTAAGCTCAAGATGCCCTCCGCCGACAGCTGCCGCTGATAACCGATGCTCGGCAACGCCTTGAGCGATTCCGGGTGCTGGCTGGTGGTGTCGACACCGACCAGTTTCGATTCGCCACCCAGCGCGCTGACCCACTCCGACAAGGCCCCACCGGCGCTGACCCAGCGTTGTGGCAACTCGGCCGCTGCGACGTGGTGGCTGACGAGAAGTCCGGCACAGAGCGCAGCAACGCGGGTACTCAGGCGCATAAACAGCTTCCTTTAATGGTTTTCCCAGGCATTGAAGTGACAGGCCAAGTATCCTCGGCATCCGGCACCTGCACCCGACGGGCGAAGCGGCCATTTGATAATTGTTTGCATTTGAACGTCAAGCTCGGACATATCCAGTCACGAGCCGCCGCACTTGAGGATAGACATGAAGTTTCTTTGCGCAGGCGCTGAGCTGGCCGAGTCCAGCAGCCGCGGTTTCGAAATCGACGGCGAGAAGCTATTCGCCGTACGCCGGAACGATCAGGTCTACGTGTATATCAACCGTTGCCCGCACCGTGGCGTCGGGCTGGAATGGACACCCGACCGGTTTCTCGACCCCAGCAACAGCCTGATCCAGTGCGCCACCCACGGCGCACTGTTCCTGATCGAAGATGGCGAGTGCGTCGCCGGCCCGTGCGCCGGACAATCCCTGACCACTGTTGAAAGTCGCGAAGATGCTCAAGGAATCTGGGTCAGCCTCTAACCGTTGAGCAACACCTCCAGACGCCGCTCGACCCGCATTTCCTCGTGGGTCAACCGCACGCCGTAAGCCAGGACTTCAACACCGCACGCCACCGCCTCTCGCAAAGCGGCCGCGTAGGCCGAATCGATTTCCTCAGCAGGACGCACGGCATCGATGCCGGTGAGGTTCACGCAATACAACTGCACCGCACGAATCCCGTCCCGCGCCAGATGCGCCAGTTCCCGCAAATGCTTGGCACCACGCTGAGTGACCGCATCGGGAAACGCCGCCACCGATGAGCCATCGAAGCCCAACGTCACACTTTTGACTTCCACATACGCCGGCCCGCTTGGGTAATCGAGGCGAAAGTCGATGCGGCTGTTCTCCTGCCCGTAAGCCACTTCGCGCTTCAGTTCGCTGAAGCCGTTGAGCTCAGTAACGACACCCGCCCGCAGAGCCTCCTCAATCAAACCGTTGGCTCGCCCGGTGTTCACGCAGAACAAGCGACCTTGAGGGGTCTCGCCGATTTCCCAGGTGCCGGGTAATTTGCGCTTGGGATCATTGGAGCGACTGAACCAGACCTGCCCGCCCTCCACCTGACAATTGAGCATCGAGCCGGTGTTCGGGCAGTGAATGGTCAGTAACTCGCCGTGAACGGTTTCGATATCGGCGAGAAAACGCTTGTAACGTCGGATCAGTCGACCTTCTTCGAGGGGAGGATTGAACCGCATCAGCCTTGCCAGCTCTTCAAGCCGCGAGCGATACGTTCGACCGCTTCCTGCAAACGCGGAAGGCTTTGGGTGTAGGCAAACCGCACATGGTGGCCGGCCTGAAAACGCCCGAAGTCGAGGCCCGGCGTAATCGCCACGTGTTCGGTTTCAAGGAAATGCCGGCAGAACGCGAAGGCATCGCCGCCGAACTTGCTGATATCGGCATACAAATAGAACGCACCCTCGGGTTCAACGGCGATGCCGAAACCCAACTCCCGCAGTGCGGGCAGCAGATAATCCCGGCGCCGACCAAACTCGGCGCGACGCTCTTCAAGAATGGCGATGGTCGCAGGCTCGAAACAGGCCAGTGCGGCATGCTGCGCCATGCTCGGGGCGCTGATGTAGAGGTTCTGTGCGAGTTTTTCCAGTTCGCCGACCGCCGCTTCCGGCGCCACCAGCCAACCGAGTCGCCAGCCGGTCATGCCGAAATACTTTGAAAAACTATTCAGTACGAAGGCGCTGTCATCGACTTCCAGCACGCTGGTGGCATCGGTGCCGTAAGTCAGGCCGTGATAGATCTCGTCCACCACCAGATGGCCATGCCGCGCCTTGATCGCGGTCGACAGGCCCGCCAGCTCATCGCGGGTCAGGAGGGTCCCGGTCGGGTTGGCCGGCGACGCCACCAGCGCGCCGACGCTGTCGTGATCCCAATGACGGTCGATCAAGTCCGGTGTCAGTTGGTAACGCACCTCCGGACCGACAGGAACAAGCTGCGCCGCGCCTTCCACCAACCGCAGGAAATGCCGGTTGCAGGGGTAACCCGGGTCCGCCAGCAGCCAGTGTTTGCCCGGATCTACCAGCAAGGCACTGGCCAGCAGCAACGCGCCGGAACCGCCGGGGGTGATGAGGATTCGCCGCGGATCGATGTTCAAACCGTAACGCTGCTGATAGAAGCTGGATATGGCCTCCCGCAGCTCGGGAATGCCACGGGCGGCGGTGTAACGGGTTTTCCCCGCCGTCAGCGCGGCCTGGCCGGCCTGGATGATCGGCTCGGCGGTGGTGAAATCCGGCTCGCCGATTTCCAGGTGGATAACGTCGTGGCCGGCAGCTTGCAGTTCATTGGCCCGCGCCAGCAGCGCCATGACATGGAACGGTTCGATCGCGCGACTGCGGGCACTGTAGGACTGAGCCATGAGCCTTCCTTCAACAGGGTAAAAAAAACCGATTCTACCCAAGCGCAGGAACGAGCGAGAACCTAAAGCGGTCAGACGCGTTAAGACCTTGGCCACAAACGACCCATGCGAGTGCGCAAGGTTTGACTAAAATCATTAATTGATCAGGTCTCCAGCACCACCGGTCAAGGCTTTGCAATCATTTGCAAGCCCTTCGGGCCACTACCTCGACATCCGGGAGTAGCGCGGCCCGATTTGATCTGGTAAGTTCGCCCGCTTGCAGCCGCAGGGCCGGCAGGTGTCGGTGATGGAGCAATCCTGCGCAGATGGATTACAAGAGTAGAGGCGGTCCATTTCATGCCCACCCAAGCAAAGCAGCAAAATCAGTCGATCAGCGGCTTCGAACCCTACAAAGAAGTAAAGGGCGAGGAGTACATGGGCAAACCCATGCGCGCTCACTTCACCAAGATCCTGAACAAGTGGAAACAGGACTTGATGCAGGAAGTCGACCGCACGGTTGATCACATGAAAGACGAGGCGGCCAACTTCCCTGACCCGGCAGACCGTGCCAGCCAGGAAGAAGAATTCAGCCTTGAATTGCGCGCCCGTGACCGCGAGCGCAAGTTGATCAAGAAGATCGACAAGACGCTGCAATTGATCGAAGACGAAGAATATGGCTGGTGCGAGTCCTGCGGCGTCGAGATCGGCGTCAAGCGACTGGAAGCACGCCCTACCGCCGACATGTGCGTTGACTGCAAGACCCTGGCGGAAATCAAGGAAAAGCAAGTCGGCAAGTAATTGCGACTTGAACGAAGAACGGAGCGTGCGAACGCTCCGTTTTTGTTTCTGATATTTGCTGATGTTTATTGCGTCTTCGGAATCGCCTTCGCGAGCAAGCTTCGCTCCTACAGGAGATTGCGCCGGCCTTTGTAGGAGCGAAGCTTGCTCGCGAAGGCGGCTTCAAGCCATGCTCAAAACGATTGGACAGCCTGAAATCGCCTTATGACCGCCATCGCCCCCGCCTACATCGGACGCTTCGCCCCCACGCCAAGCGGCCATCTGCATTTCGGTTCACTGGTCGCAGCGCTGGCCTCGTACCTCGACGCGCGCTCGGTGGGCGGGCGCTGGTTGATGCGCATGGAAGACCTCGATCCGCCACGGGAAGAGCCCGGTGCCCAAGCGGCGATCCTCAAGGCGCTGGAAAGCTACGGTTTCGAGTGGGACGGCGAAATGGTCCGACAGAGCGACCGTCACGATGCCTACGCCGAAGTGCTCAATCGACTGTTCAATCACGGCCTGGCCTACGCCTGCACGTGCTCGCGCAAACAACTGGAGCCGTATCACGGTATTTATCCGGGTTTGTGTCGCAATGCAGGCCATGGCACCGAAGATGCCGCCATTCGACTGCGCGTGCCTGAGCTGGAATACCACTTCATCGACCGCGTGCAGGGCGAGTACCGCCAACACTTGGGCCGGGACGTCGGCGATTTCGTGATCCGCCGCCGCGACGGGCTCTATGCCTATCAACTGGCGGTAGTGCTCGATGATGCCTGGCAAGGCATCACCGACATCGTCCGTGGCGCCGACCTGCTGGACTCCACGCCACGCCAGCTCTATCTGCAAGAACTACTGGGTTTTTCGCAACCGCGCTATCTGCACATCCCGCTGATTACCCAGCCTGACGGCAACAAGCTCGGCAAGTCCTACCGTTCGCCGCCGCTGACCGAAGACCAGGCAACACCGTTGTTGCTGCGCGCATTGCGCGCACTTGGGCAAAATCCCGGCACAGAGCTGGCGTACGCCACACCACGGGAAGTGCTGAACTGGGGCATTGCCCACTGGGACGCGCTGAAGATCCCGCGCACACTCAACCTGCCCGAAGCGCAACTACAGTGATCAGACTTGCAGTGGCGCGCCCATCCGTTACCATCGCCGCACGTTTTCGGGCACGCGCATAAAAAAGAGAGGCCGGGATGTACATCTATCGCTTGGTCCTGCTCCTGGTAGTGGGGATTTACCTGTTTTCCCCGGCCATCATGGATTGGTGGATCGACGCCACTGGCGCCTGGTATCGCCCGTATCTGCTCTGGCTGATTCTGATCGTCGTGACCTTCATCCTGCAGAGCCAAAAAGATGCCGATGAGCTTTAGCCTGACCCAGATGATCCTGATCAGCGCCGCGTACCTGGCGGTGCTGTTCGGCGTCGCCTGGATCAGCGAACGGGGCATGATCCCCCGGGCGATCATTCGCCACCCCCTGACTTACACCCTGTCGCTGGGCGTTTACGCCAGTGCCTGGGCGTTTTACGGCACGGTGGGCCTTGCCTATCAGTACGGCTACGGCTTTCTCTCCAGCTACCTTGGGGTTTCCGGGGCATTTCTGCTCGCGCCGGTGTTGCTGTATCCGATCCTGAAGATCACTCGCACGTATCAACTGTCGTCGCTGGCCGACCTGTTCGCGTTTCGCTTTCGCAGTACCTGGGCCGGCGCACTGACCACGATCTTCATGCTGATCGGCGTGCTGCCGTTGCTGGCCCTGCAGATTCAGGCCGTGGCGGACTCCATCGGTATCCTCACCCGCGAACCGGTGCAGCATCGCGTGGCCCTGAGCTTTTGCGCGCTGATTACGCTGTTCACGATTTTCTTCGGCTCGCGCCACATCGCCACCCGCGAGAAACACGAAGGCCTGGTGTTTGCCATTGCCTTCGAGTCGGTGATCAAGCTGATCGCCATTGGCGGCGTTGGTTTGTATGCACTGTACGGCGTGTTCGACGGCCCGCAACAGCTGGAACTGTGGCTGCTGCAAAACCAGACCGCCCTCGCCGCGTTGCACACGCCTTTGCAAGAAGGCCCGTGGCGCACGCTGTTGCTGGTGTTCTTCGCCTCGGCGATTGTGATGCCGCACATGTACCACATGACCTTTACCGAAAACCTCAACCCGCGCTCGCTGGTCAGCGCGAGCTGGGGCTTGCCGTTGTTCCTGCTGTTGATGAGCCTGGCGGTGCCGCTGATTCTCTGGGCGGGCCTGAAACTGGGGGCCACGACCAATCCGGAATACTTCACGCTGGGCATCGGTATCGCCGCCAACAGCAAAGCCTTGGCGCTGCTGGCGTATGTCGGCGGGCTATCGGCCGCCAGCGGGCTGATCATCGTCACCACCCTGGCCCTGTCCGGGATGGCGCTGAACCACCTGGTGCTGCCGCTCTATCAGCCACCGGCCGAAGGCAACATCTACCGCTGGTTGAAATGGACACGTCGGGCGCTGATCGTCGCGATCATCATGGCCGGTTACGGTTTCTATCTGCTGCTGGGCGCAGAGCAGGACCTGGCCAACCTCGGCATCGTCGCGTTTGTGGCGACGTTGCAGTTCCTGCCGGGCGTGCTGTCCGTCCTGTACTGGCCGACCGCCAACCGCCGTGGCTTCATCGCCGGTTTGCTGGCGGGGATTCTGGTGTGGCTGGTGACCATGCTGTTGCCGCTGGTCGGCAACCTGCAAGGTTTCTACATTCCGCTGTTGAACATGATCTACGTGCTGGACGACACCAGTTGGCACATGGCCGCAATCGCCTCGCTGGCCGCCAACGTGCTGATGTTCACCCTGATTTCGCTGTTCACCAACGCCAGCCCCGAAGAAGCCAGCGCCGCCGAAGCTTGCGCCGTGGACAACGTGCGTCGCCCGCAACGCCGGGAATTACACGCCGCCTCGCCTCAGGAATTCGCCACGCAACTGGCCAAACCCTTGGGCGCCAAGGCTGCGCAGAAAGAAGTCGAACAAGCGCTGCGCGATCTCTACCTGCCGTTCGACGAGCGCCGGCCTTACGCCTTGCGCCGCTTGCGCGACCGGATCGAAGCCAACCTCTCCGGCCTGATGGGCCCGAGCGTGGCGCAGGACATGGTCGAGACCTTCCTGCCTTATAAGGCTGGCGGTGAAAACTACGTCACCGAAGACATTCACTTCATCGAAAGCCGCCTCGAGGATTACCACTCGCGCCTGACCGGCCTGGCTGCCGAACTCGATGCCCTGCGCCGCTACCACCGCCAGACCCTGCAGGAATTGCCGATGGGCGTTTGCTCGCTGGCCAAGGATCAGGAAATCCTCATGTGGAACAAAGCCATGGAGGAGCTGACCGGAATCGCCGCGCAGCGTGTGGTCGGTTCGCGCCTGAGCACCATCGCCGATCCGTGGAAAGAACTGCTGCAAGGCTTCATCAATCTGCCGGACGAGCATTTGCACAAGCAACATCTGGCCCTTGATGGCCAGACCCGCTGGCTGAACCTGCACAAAGCGGCGATCGACGAACCGCTCGCGCCGGGTAACAGTGGTTTGGTATTGCTGGTGGAAGACCTCACCGAAACGCAGATGCTCGAAGACAAACTGGTGCACTCCGAGCGCCTGGCCAGTATCGGCCGCCTCGCTGCGGGCGTGGCCCATGAAATCGGCAACCCGATCACCGGCATCGCTTGCCTGGCGCAGAACCTGCGCGAAGAACGCGAAGACGATGGCGAGCTGAAGGAAATCAGCGGGCAGATTCTGGAACAGACCAAACGCGTATCGCGCATCGTCCAGTCGCTGATGAGTTTCGCCCACGCGGGCAGTCATCAGCACAACGACGAGCCCGTCTGTCTGGCCGAAGTGGCCCAGGACGCCATTGGTTTGCTGGCCCTGAACCGACGCAATTTCGAAGTGCAGTTCTACAACCTGTGCGACCCCGATCACTGGGTCGAAGGCGATCCGCAGCGACTCGCCCAAGTACTGATCAACCTGCTCTCAAACGCCCGTGACGCCTCGCCTCCCGGCAGCGCGGTGCGGGTAAAAAGCGAAGCCGGCGAACACACGGTCGACCTGATCGTGGAAGACGAAGGCAGCGGTATTCCATCGAGCATCATGGATAGGTTGTTCGAACCTTTCTTCACCACCAAGGATCCTGGCGAAGGCACCGGTCTGGGCCTTGCACTGGTCTATTCCATCGTTGAAGAGCATTATGGACAAATCACCATCGACAGCCCGGCTGATGTTCAAAGCCAACGCGGCACCCGTATCCGGGTGACCTTGCCGCGTCATGTCGAAGCGACGTCCGCTGTGAACTGAGACCGTCGAGAGTATCGAATCAATGCCGCACATTTTGATCGTCGAAGACGAAACAATTATCCGCTCCGCCTTGCGCCGCCTGCTGGAACGTAACCAGTACCAGGTCAGCGAAGCCGGTTCAGTGCAGGAAGCACAAGAACGCTTCACCATTCCCACGTTCGACCTGATCGTCAGCGACCTGCGTTTGCCTGGCGCGCCGGGCACCGAGTTGATCAAACTCGGCCAGGGCACGCCGGTGCTGATCATGACCAGCTACGCCAGCCTGCGCTCGGCGGTCGACTCCATGAAGATGGGCGCGGTGGATTACATCGCCAAGCCTTTCGACCACGACGAAATGCTCCAGGCCGTCGCACGCATCCTGCGTGACCGGCAATCGGTACAGGCCAGCGGTGAACCTGCCGTCGGCAAAGCCGGCAATGGCGCGGCGAAACCGGGTGTCGACAACAGCAACGGCGAAATCGGCATCATCGGTTCGTGCCCGCCGATGCAGGATCTGTACAGCAAGATCCGCAAAGTCGCGCCGACCGACTCCAATGTCCTGATCCAGGGCGAGTCCGGCACCGGTAAAGAACTGGTGGCCCGCGCCCTGCACAACCTGTCCAGGCGCGCCAAGGCACCGATGATTTCGGTGAACTGCGCGGCGATTCCGGAAAGCCTGATCGAGTCCGAACTGTTCGGCCACGAAAAAGGCGCGTTCACCGGTGCCAGCGCCGGGCGTGCAGGCCTGGTGGAAGCGGCTGATGGCGGCACCTTGTTCCTCGACGAAATCGGCGAACTGCCACTGGAAGCCCAGGCCCGCTTGCTGCGCGTGTTGCAGGAAGGCGAAATTCGCCGGGTCGGTTCGGTCCAGTCGCAGAAAGTCGATGTGCGCTTGATCGCCGCGACTCACCGGGACCTCAAGAGCCTCGCGAAGATCGGCCAGTTCCGTGAAGACTTGTATTACCGCCTCCACGTGATCGCCCTGAAACTGCCGGCCCTGCGTGAGCGCGGTGCCGACGTCAACGAAATCGCCAATGCCTTCCTGGCGCGGCAGAGCGCGCGGGTCAACCGCACCGATCTGAAGTTCGCCGCGGACGCCGAACAGGCGATTCGTCATTACTCCTGGCCGGGCAACGTGCGCGAACTGGAAAACGCGGTCGAACGCGCGGTCATCCTGTGCGAGAGCCCGGAAATTTCCGCCGAGCTGCTGGGCATCGACATCGAGCTGAGCGACCTGGAAGACGATGAGTTCATCGGCCTGCCTCCGCAACAGGGCAACGGCGCCGGCAACAACAATCATGAGCCGACCGAAGACCTGTCACTGGAAGACTACTTCCAGCACTTCGTCCTCGAACATCAGGACCACATGACCGAAACCGAGCTGGCACGCAAACTGGGCGTCAGCCGTAAATGCCTGTGGGAACGCCGCCAACGCCTGGGCATTCCGCGGCGCAAGACCGGGGTGGCCAGCGAGAGCTGAGCGGGTAACACATGATTGTGTGAAGAAACTGTTACCCCAGTTTTTTCACGTAACAGAAACCGGGGCTTACGGTAACGAAGCCCCGGTTTTTTTTGGCCTCGAATAAGCCCATCAAGTGACGTAACCCCTTGTTTTGTTGGGCTTCGCAAAAGTTGGCACGCACCCTGCTATATGTTTGGTACAAGAACAATAACAAGCAATGTACAAGACAATAAAAATAAGACGTATCGACTCACGCACAATAAAAACAAGACGGCATGAGGCGTAGCTAACTGATTCTTTTGGAGAGGCGTTGTATTTGGGGCTTGCCCCACGACCAGGCCGAGAACAACAAAAAACTGTCTTGAGACAGAGCCTGAACTGGTTGGATCGCAAGATCACTGCAGCACAGCGACCAAAGCAATCCGTTTGCTCTTGGCTCCCGATTGGGAGGGTCATGAAGGAAAACTTCATGACGCGGGCACTCAACAAAAACAAGAAGCCCGAAACCAATAACAAAAATAGAACATGCAACTACTTCTTGGGGAGCTTCGGCTCCCCTTGTAGTTTCTGGCATTTACGCCCGTGCCAGACACGCCCTTCAAGCGCTTGCGCAGCTTCCTACACCATCCCCCGACTAAATGCTAGAATCCCCGCCCATCATGCGGTCATTCTTCGTTTTGGCCGAACATTCCTTCAAACAGTGCATCCCATGCTGAAGAAGCTGTTCCAGTCATTCCGTTCTCCCAAGCGTCATACGCAACACATCCGCAGCACGCCTGAAGTGCTTAACAGCGGCCAACACTCGCTGCAAAAGGCACAATTCAGCCGTTACGCGGTGAATATCGTCGAACGCCTGCAGAACGCCGGTTACCAGGCTTACCTGGTCGGCGGTTGTGTGCGCGACATGATGCTCGGCATCACACCGAAAGACTTTGACGTCGCCACCAGTGCCACCCCTGAACAGGTGCGCGCCGAATTCCGCAATGCGCGGATCATCGGCCGCCGCTTCAAACTGGTGCATATCCACTTTGGCCGCGAAATCATTGAAGTCGCGACCTTCCGCGCCAATCACCCGCAAAACGATGAAGAGGAAGACAGCAACCAGTCTTCCCGCAACGAGAGCGGGCGCATTCTGCGCGATAACGTCTATGGCACGCTGGAAGAAGACGCGCAACGCCGCGACTTCACCATCAACGCCCTGTATTACGATCCGGTCAGCGAGCGCATCCTCGACTACGCCAACGGCGTACACGACATCCGCAACCACCTGATCCGTTTGATCGGCGATCCGAAACAACGCTACCAGGAAGACCCGGTGCGGATGCTGCGCGCCGTGCGTTTTGCCGCCAAGCTGAATTTCGGCATCGAAAAACACAGCGCCCTGCCGATCCGCGACCTGGCACCGATGCTGCGCGAGATCCCGTCGGCCCGTCTGTTCGAAGAAGTGCTCAAGCTGTTCCTCTCCGGCCACGCCGCGGACACCTTCGAGATGCTGGTCGACCTGCAGCTGTTCGATCCGCTGTTCCCGGCCAGTGCCGAGGCGCTGGAATACAACCCGACGTACACCCACACCCTGATCAGCGAAGCGCTGATCAACACCGACCTGCGCATCAAGCAGAACAAACCGGTGACCCCGGCGTTCCTGTTTGCAGCCCTGTTGTGGCCTGCCCTGCCGGCTCGCGTGCTGCGCTTGCAGGAACGTGGCATGCCGCCGATTCCGGCGATGCAGGAAGCGGCGCACGAACTGATTGCCGAACAGTGCCAGCGGATCGCGATTCCAAAACGCTTCACCATGCCGATCCGCGAGATCTGGGACATGCAGGAACGCCTGCCGCGCCGCAGCGGCAAACGCGCCGACCTGCTGCTGGACAACCCGCGTTTCCGCGCCGGTTACGACTTCCTGCTGCTGCGCGAAAGCGCTGGCGAACAGACCGATGGCCTGGGCGAATGGTGGACGGATTATCAGGACGCCAACGACAGCGAACGTCGTGACATGATCCGCGACCTCAGTGGCAAGGAAGACGGCACTGGCGCACCACGCAAACGTCGCCGCAGCGGCGGTGCCAAGCGCAAACGTGCAGCCGGCGCACCGAGCACCACGGGCGAGTAAGCATGGAACGCATCTACATCGGCATGGGCAGCAACCTGGCTGACCCCGCCGAACAATTGCGCAGCGCCGTCGAAGCGCTGGCGCGGTTGCCGCAGACTGAACTGGTCGGGGTTTCCGGGTTTTATCAGAGCGACTCGCTGCTGCCTGGCCAACCGCGTTACACCAACGCAGTGGCCGCCCTCGACAGCACACTTGCCCCGCTGGAGCTGCTCGATGCGCTGCAAGCCATCGAGAACGGACAGGGCCGCGAGCGTCTTGAGCGCTGGGGGCCACGCACGCTTGATCTCGACATCGTGCTGTTCGGTGATCGGCTGATCGACGAGCCACGCCTCAAGGTACCTCACTACCATATGCAGGAACGCGCGTTCGTTCTGTATCCGTTGGCCGAATTGGCGCCAGTGGATTTGCGGTTGGCGGATGGGCGTGCACTGACTGATCTCCTTGCAGCCTGCCCGTTCGTCGGGTTGGAACGCCTCCCCCCGAATTAACGCACATCCCCTGTGGGAGCGAGCCTGCTCGCGATAGCGGTGGATCAGTCGGCATCAATGCTGAATGACAC